>JAPLFH010000010.1 GCA_026390815.1 Ignavibacteriales bacterium
GGCAATATGTTTTTTAGCATAATTGATAATAGCTTCTTTTTCCCATTCCAGAAGCCAGTTCTCTTTAGGAATTTTACCATTGTGATTGTTTGCAGTTCCTTTCCTGTTATTCCAGGAATAATATTTACTGGGGTTAATGCCAATAAAACTTAACATAGATTTGTTAGATATTTCAGTTTTAGAAATTATCATTTCAACAAACTCAATGATGGAATCTCTAATGTCCGGTTCAACCCAAAGTCCATTTAGATCTCCCCATCTATACTTTTTTTTATTTCTAAGTTCTCTCTTAGCAAGAAAGAAATTGCTTCGTCACGTTTCTTTAGTTTGTCTTCCAGGTTCTGAATTTTCTTTTCTTTATCGCTGGTTTGTTTGGTTTCATTGTTTTTGGGTGAAAAGATTAATGAAGCTGATTCAAAGAGTCTCTTTTTCCAACTTGCCTGCTGCAAGCAGTTTATAAATATCGTTAACGTGTACTCCGTATTTTTCAGCTAACTGGCTGATCGGAATACTGTTTTCAAGAAGTTCTCTTAGAATAATTACTGAGTAGTGATTTCTTTCTCTCATTGTCGGAATCTCCATCTTTTGTTTTACAAATATTATAATTTGGAAATTCCTTTTCCACTTGAAGCATTACAATAAATAAGTTTAATATTTTATAGGATTATTACGGGAAGGATAACGAATTGTTCAATAGTATACGAAATGTTCATCTCTTTCTCCAAAAAAATTAAAGTTTCTTTCAAACTTAGTTAGTATAAAATAATACTTTTTATTGATTCATCAATATTTTTTAACATATATGTGAATTACTTGATCCATAAGTTGAATTTATCTATTTACGTTTGGAGGAGCGACCTATATTTTGCACTAAGAACATTGGCAGAAACAAATGGTGTAAAAGATTTTGAGCTAAGAAGGAATGAATAATCATGCAAACCTTGGAATATCGGTATGAAATACATCTTGTATCGAAAGACAGTCATAGATTACAACTACTTATTCAGACAATTTTATTTTGTCTGCAATAAAGGGAACTTGTGTACATCTTTAATTGGATTTCAAAATGACGTAAATAGGTCATAGAATTATATCTTTTTAATAACGAATTTAGCGAATAATAAATATTCAAAAGGCAAATTATGAAAAAAAGAATCTTTATCTTTATTTTCGCAATAGTTCTCGTTGCATTTTCTTCCTGTAAAAAAGATGATAATGGTGTTCAACCTACCGAAAATGAACCGACCTTTACAGATAACATAAAAACATTACAGGATAAGGAAGATGATCTCTTGAGCACACTACTTGCTGTGCAAGATACAGCATCTGCATTAGATTCTGTCCTGAAAGTTTTCCTTAAAGATACTACCGTACTTTCCGGTGAGGTTAATTCGCAAGGTATTGCTATTAAATATAAAAATGGAATTATCGGCGGAATTTTTATTGACCCCGAAGACGGTCAACCCTTAAAATCAAACTTACTTAAAACAATCTCTTTGATTCCTGCCGATATTAATTCGTTTTCTCCAACTTCAAAAAAAACAATATTTATTAATCCACACTATTCCGACCGATTAAATGAAGCTAATCAAATACTAAATCTTTATAATACTATTTTTCCTAAGATTGGTTACAACCCTCCCCTAACCTTTTTAGACAATACAGCCACTATTGACGTTATGACTAATCTTGAAGGATATGGCATTATTCATATTTATTCTCACGGTTGGGCTTACCCTAAGAAAAAAAGTATTACTAATGTATATCTTATGACTGGTGAAGAAGTAAATTCCGTAACTAATAAAAAATATGAGAATGAACTCCTAAATGGAAATATTCCAATTATAAAGATTCGTAAAATTCTTGGTGGAGTTCATGCCGGCAAAACATTATATTTTTTAAGTCCGTCCTTTTTCTCTAAGAAGAATGATTTCTCAAAAGACTCAACTATAGTTTATGGCGGTTTCTGCTTTGGCTTTCTGGGAGGTTGGCCTAATGCTTTGATTGATGTATCTAAAGCGGGTGCCTATACGGGTTTTACATGGCGGGTTCGAACTGATTGGAATGCTGAACTTGCCCAATCCATATTTGATACTCTTTCAAATAATTCATTAAAAACATCCAGGACATTAGATTATTGGTTTACTCAAACTCCTACAATTCCTAAACAACTTTGGGATAACGAAGATAAATTATTTTGTAAAATTCAATACGCCGGACATTCCGACCTAACTCTATGGTCTTCTGCTGATATAAGTATCTCTCCAAACCCGGCAGCAGCTAAACCAAATGAAAGTATTAAGTTTACTGCTAAATCAAAAGGTAAACTACACTCCCAACCAAAATATAAATGGAATTTTGGAGATGGAAGTGCCGAGCAAATTATCGTCAATGATAGTACCGTTACTCATTCCTTTTCAAATGAAGGTACTTTTCCCGTAACCGTTAAATTATTAGACCAATCAAATAATCAGCTTGCTGCCGCTTCCTCACAAGCTATAATTACAGCTGAAATTGTAACACCCAATTTTACAAAACTCTATTTTGATTGCCGTGTCGGCGCTGTAAAATCATATTCGGTGGTAGGAAAATATATGTATTATCCCACCCCCTTTTCCCATTATCTTCGAGACACATCATACTCAGGAAATGATACAACAGAATTCAATATGGCGATTAACCGAATGTACCCCATGTCTATTTCTATGTCCGGCAATTCATTTTCTGGACAGTATTATGGACCATATCCAGATAGTACTAAACCACCTATTACTGTTAGCGGTTCTTACGACCCGATTGCAAAAACAGTTTCCGCAACATTTACCTATACATCGTCAAGCTCGGATCAATTTAGTTCAACTGAATGGAGCGAATCTTTCTCTATTAATAGTGTACCAAATGTAGGTAATTCGTCAGGTATTTTTTGCGATATAAAAGGTGCGGTAACTTGCAATTATGTGGTGAATATTTCATTACACTTTGTTGAAACACCTATTCCACCTTATGGAGTTACAGCAGCTGGACTAAAAACAATATATGATTATCACTCATTCTTCTCAACTGATATGAATTTTCAGGGTTATTATAATCATCATTTTACTTTAGGGATCTGGTAAACATTTTTTATAATCTAAAAAACTATGAGAATAGAAACCAAACTAAATACTGTACTTCAAAAATATGAGACGCAAATGGTGCAGAAGAAAAAAAGGAGCTAGCGCATCAAAGAGTTAAATAAAAAGAGAGTGATCCCGATAGCGGGACCACTCTATAAAAAAAGTCATAGTTACCATAGGATTCGTAATGCTGATCTTATTACTAGGGGAGGAGTCATTAAGACTATGGAGAGCATTACTGCCTATGCAATCTATAACATTTGCAAGTTAATAAGTTGGGTTTAGGATATTCTGAGCGGAAACGATTTTTTATTATCAACAAGAATAAAGCAATGACCAAATAGAGGAACAAGGGTTTTTTCGTTGTAATTATCCCATATCAATTTCCGGAGCTTGTGTAGAGGTAACGTTTAATTTTTAGTGTTGGTGTTTTTTCAAAGGGTTCTTTTTGTTCGATGACATGTGCGATTCGAGAGAATGAAGAAACTTGCTCGTTTACTTTTTTCCGAAGATTTGCCAAACGTTCTTCAATTTGTTTTTTCGCCTCGCTTTCAGTTAGCTTGAGTTCTGAAAATTCTGTTTCAAGCTTTTCGTAGTCTAAATAGATGCGTGCAACAAGCCGACCGTGTTCATTGTACACAAGTGACTCCAGAACTTCATCAGAACGATTGATTATAGATTCAATTACTTCAGGATAAATATTTTCTCCGCTTGAACCAAGAATAATATTTTTTAATCTTCCCTGAATATACAAATACCCATCCTTGTCAAAATTTCCCAGATCGCCCGTGTGAAACCATCCATCAGACGACAACACTTCAGCAGTGCGTTCATCATCATTGTAATAACCTTTCATCACGCTCGGTCCACGAACAATAATTTCTCCAATACCGGTTTCCGGATTTGGATTCTCTATTTCCACTTCCAGACCTTCCACTCGCGGTCCGGTTGAACGATACTTTGCATCCCTTGCATCTGAGCCTGCAACAAGCGGAGATGTTTCTGTCAATCCATATCCGATAGCGTAAGGAAATTCAGCTTCTCGCAAAAATTTTTCTACTTCAGCAGAAAGTTTAGAGCCGCCAATTCCGAAAAATCGAACTTGTCCACCAAAAGTTTCCTTTAATTTTTTCCCTGCAATTTTATTGATACGTTTACGAACAGCGGGAAATTTATACGCCATCCTCAACAAACGCTTTTTGCGGATTTCCGCAATAACTTTGGTTCTATAAATTTTTTCAATGAGTAGAGGCACAGTTAATAATGCTGTCGGCTTCACTTGCAGAAGTGCAGGAAGTAAAACAGCCGGTGTTGGTGGTTTTTTAATGTAATAGATAGAAACGCCGCACATAATCGGCAATATCAATCCAAGTGTACATTCATATACGTGTGCCATTGGTAGCACTGAAAGCATTCTATCATTAGAATTGAAATGTGGAATTTTTGATGAAGCCAGAGCATTCCAGACGAGATTTTTATGAGTCAACATTACGCCTTTCGAATGTCCCATTGTTCCCGATGTGTAAATAAGTGAAGCAAGATTCTCTTCATTTACTTGTTTTTGTTTTATACCTACAAGATTAAAAACGAGATTGCGGATTTTGTAAAGTTCTTTGCTTCTGTCAGCGATAAGTTTTCGAAGTGTGGCTTTGGATGTTTGAGGAGTAATAATTGAAAAGTCATTTAGTAAAATGATACTGGAAAATTCTGAAAATTCAAGTTCTTCAATCTTGTAATAATATCGCTCGGAAACAAAAATCACTTTACTACCGGAGTGTCTAAGGATATGATGAATTTCTGATATATTAAACTCCGGAAGAACCGGAACAACAACTGCACCCATTGTAGTCACAGCAAAATATGCAATTGCCCATTGAGGGCTGTTTTCTCCGAGGATCGCTACTTTTTCACCATGTTCAATTCCACGATTGCGTAAAAATTCTATTAAATGATTTACCTGGCTGAATAAATCGCTGTAAGTAATTGGTTGTTCATCCGTAAATGAAAGTGCAGTTAGATCGGAAAATCGAGCACAACTTTCTTTTAGAAGCTGTGTGAGAGTAAGATTTGTATGCTGATCGTTCATAGTAGTATCTCTCTAAAGCTGTTTTGTAATCTCAACTAAATTAGCCAAAATTGAGCACTAAGGAAAGAGCTTTTATGCTGACATTTCTATTGAGTTAATGCACAGAAATGAATTGCCCCTTGCATAACATGAAAAACGTCAGATGTTAATGTATACTGCACTTTTAAAATATGAGACAAAATTGGTGATTAAAGAAATTCAAAACAGCTATACGAGACTTACATCCCGTACAGTTAATGTAATGCTTCAAGTGGAAAAGGAATTTCCAAATTATAATATTTGTAAAACAAAAGATGGAGATTCCGACAATGAGAGAAAGAAAACACTACTCAGTAATTATTCTAAGAGAACTTCTTGAAAACAGTATTCCGATCAGCCAGTTAGCTGAAAAATACGGAGTACACGTTAACGATATTTATAACCTGCTTTCAACAGGCAAGTTGGAAAAAGAGACTCTTTGAATCAGCTTCATTAATCTTTTCACCCAAACCAAATGAAACAAAACAAACCAGTGATAAAGAAAAGAAAATTCAGAACCTTGAAGACAAACTAAAGAAACGAGATGAAGCCATCTCTTACTTACTGAGAGAGAACATAGAAATAAAAAAAAGTATAGATGGGAAGATACTCCTGGAATAACAGGAAAGGAGCGGCAAACAATCACAACCTATTGTTCCTCATCAGTCCCGATTAAATCAGGAGCATGTTGATATTAAGTATGTAAACTTCAAAGGTGCTTTTCTTTTTCTTATTTCTGTTATCGATGGTTACAGCCATTACATTGTTCATCACGAGCTAAGAAATAGTATGCAGGAGTTTGATGTTCAGATTACTATCCAGAGAGCTTTAGAAAAATATCCCGGTTATAAGCCAAGAATTATTTCTGACCATGGTTCTCAGTTTATTTCTAAGGACTTTGCTGAATATCTGAAGTTTGCCGGTTTGCAGCATATCAGAACTTCTGTTGCTTATCCACAGAGTAATGGTAAAATAGAACCTGCCTTGCCGCAGGCAGGCGCTATCATAGAACTGTTCACGAAGAATGCTTGATGAAATCTTCGCTGGTTAATTTGGATGATGCCAGAAAACAATCCGCCTTAGGCGGAGCTAACTATATTGAATTTTATAATACCAAAAGATTGCATAGTTCTTTATATTTCCTAACGCCAGAAGATTTTTTATTGAATCGTATTGATGATAAAATTAAATTACGTGAGGATAAACTTTAGAAGGCTAAATTAAACAGAGCTGAGGTTAGAAATGCTAACTGATTTTCTACCTTATCTCACTATACTAAAATTCCTGTTTCCGCTGAACCAGTACAAATGCATCAAAAAAAGATTTTTACATATTCCATAGTTTGTTTTATCTTTTTAACATTACTATTCAATTCTATTGGATATATTTTAATTTATCAACAGCAGCTTTATACATTTAAACACCAGGCATTTTCTAAAATACAAAATTTTTTACCACTTGAGAAAATGAGCATAATTGGCTTAAGTAAAAATGATATTGTTTCAGGTAAGATTTCTTTCCGCCGTATGGAGGAAAGAGAGTTTAAATTGAATGGTAAAATGTACGATGTTGTTAAGGAAGTGAGCAAAAAAGATTCTATATATTTCTTTTGCATTAAGGATGAAAAAGAAGACGAACTCCACCAGGCATTTGTAAAATATTTTAATGAAAATTCCAACCAAACAGGTAATAAAAGTACCTCCAAAAACATTTATCATAACATCATTACTGAAGCTCTTGTTATACAAGATAAAATACAAATAAACGACTCGGGCAAAATCAAGTATTGTGTTTTCGGTTCAGGCCGATTTCTATCGAACCATTCTGAAACTCCTTCTCCTCCTCCTAAGGTTTAATTATCATAACAAATTTTTAAAATAGCGAACTAATGGTTTGCTCAGTTTGCAATTACATTCGATAGTAACCGTTGTGATCTTTAAAGAATACCTGTAAAATAAAATTTTTATATGGGACCGCTTTACCTTGACCATTACGAACTACAATAACATTAACTTGTAAATTACTGGAGTACCGAATGAGAGCAATTTTTAAGTTCTTTTTCATAAATTCAAAATATATTCCTCGTTGTATTAAAGATAAAATGAAAAACATTTTTATAATTACTTTGCTATTAAATAGCTGGACAGTAATTTTTCCACAGACAAAATTAGATCCAGCTGGGAAAGATTCAATTACGTATCAGCTTAATCCTATAACAATTTCTGCAACGCGCTATCCAGAGCAGATTTTAGAAATTCCGTATGCGGTTTCCATAATAAACAAAAATCAATTAACAAAATTAAAAGGTTACGGTCTTGATGAAATTCTCAATTCTGTTCCTGGAGTTTTGGCACAATCAAGATCCGGTAATCAGGATGTTCGACTTATGATACGAGGCTTTGGCGCACGTGGTGCAGGCGATCGATCAAACTCAGGAACCTCACGAGGATTAAGAGTTATGGTTGATGGATTTCCTGAAACTGAACCGGATGGTAGAACTTCTTTCGATAACATTGATTTAAGCCTTGCTGATAATATAGAAATCATCAGATCAAATTCCTCTGCACTTTGGGGGAATGCCTCCGGTGGTATTATAAATATTTCTTCTATTCCATATATAGAAAAAGCATTTGTAAACGCTCAAGGTTATTTAGGCAGTTTTGGTTTTAAGAAATATACTTTTCAGAGTGGAGCAAGATTAGGAAATGGAATAGTTGCTGCTTCATTTTCTTCTAACACATTTGAAGGCTGGAGAAAACATTCAGGCAGCAAAAGATCAATTTTCAATCTTGGATTCATTTCCAATCTTGAAGAGAATAGCAAGCATGGGGTATATTTAACTGGTTCAAGCAATGTTTTTCATATCCCTGGACCGCTTACTTTAGATCAATACAATTCTGATCCTAAGCAGGCAAATCCAACTTACGAAAAACGAGATGAGAGAAGATATAACCGGACTGGAAGAATTGGTGTTACATTCGAACACAACTTCAATTCGAATCATCTAATTTCTGTAATGGCTTTTGTGAATCCGAAATATCTTCAAAGATCTGAACGAGGAACATTCAGGGATTTTACTCGATACCATGTTGGAGGAAATGTTTTATATAATCAGAGTTATAAATTTTCCGAATCACTTAATAACAAATTAATATTAGGATTAGACGAAGCTTACCAAGATGGTGCAATTCTTTTCTATTCTCTTTCTAATACAAATAACCGAGGGAATGAATTAACATCAAATAAAAGAGAAGGTGCAAATAATTTTGGTGCATTCCTACAGGATGAGATAAATATCGCTGATGATGTAAGTATTCTAATAGGTGGTCGTTTAGATAATATTGCTTATTTCAGTGAGGACTTTTTAGATCCCAAACTTGGTTTGCAGGAAAAATCTTTTAAACATTTTACTCCAAAAGCTGGAATTACATACCGACTAACACCAACACATAGCATTTATGCCAACCTTGGCGGTGGAGTGGAAGTTCCTGCTGGTAATGAAACTGATCCTGCTGGTACTTATGGGCAGGATACTGTTTACTTAATAAATCCATTGCTTGAACCAATAACTTCAACAACATTTGAAGCAGGAACAAAACAGATAATTATTTTCAATAGCGAAGAATTTATTCAATCCTTAAACTATGATTTAGCTCTTTATTATATTAATATTAAAAATGATATTATTCCGTATCGTGGTGGAAGATTTTATTTTGCCGCTGGAAAAACCACAAGAAGTGGTGCAGAATTCGGTTTGAATCTTCAACTTAAGAATGGAATTTCATTTCAAACTTCTTTCACTTATTCCATTAACAAGTATAATGAGTACCTGGTTGATTCAGTGCATTATGGTGTACCGGGAAAAGTTGCAGATTACAAAGACAATAAAGTAGCTGGTATTCCTGATTTATTTTACAGCGCCAGTATTTCTTACTCGCCAGACTACATGAAAGGTGTGTTCTTAAGTTTTAGTACAAATGGCATCGGTAAATATTTTGTTGATGATGCAAATAAAACTGAAGTACCAGCGTACAACATTTTTAATGCATCAATTGGAATATTGAATGATTTGAAGATTGGGAATTTATTTTCAGTTAAAGGATTTCTTTCTGTTAATAATATTACTGATAAGAAGTATGTTGGTTCTGCATTTATAAATCCAGATTTAATTGCCGGAAAGGCAGTGTATATTGAACCAGGTTTACCCCGCAATTTTACAGCATCAATTTGTATCGCAATTAAATAAAATTGATCTGTTAAATAATTCTGTTTGTAAACCCGCATGGAAGATATGATTAAAAAGAAACCCTCTGCTCTATTCAATTGGAACAGAGGGTTTGTAAAATTAAGAATCAAATGAATGTGAAGAAGATAAACCAGAAAAAATAAGCGCACCAAATACAATTACAAAAAGAACAGCTATAACAATTGCAACTAAATACCAGATTAAAGTAGCTTTTGCCCAGTTTGCTTTATTTGGGTTGGTACCCGTTCCAAAAGCCCAAACAAAAAGCATTATAAGTCCAACAAGAGGTATTGCTGATATTAGGATTGTTAAGAACCAATCACCAGTTTTTACCGGTTCCCATTGTTGTGCACCTGTAAATTGATTATCCATTTAGCCTCCATTCTGTTTGAAAGAAATGATGAAATAATTCTCCGCTAAAATTGCACTTTTACAACTTTAATGCAAGTATTATTTTAAGCGCAATTCTATTTATTCATTTCTAAAGATTCGATGATCTCAAAACCAGCTTTAGCTTCTTTTAATTTTTCAATTAAACATTCCGCAACTTTACTTGCCTTTATCGGTTTGTAATTTTTGGAGAATAAAAATCTCAACCTTTTCCCTATTTCCTCACCCAAACGAAATTCTTTTCTATCTCCCATCAACAGAGAAGGTCTGACCACAGTTATACTTTCACAATTGAGTTGCTTCAGACTTGATTCTAATTCGCCCTTAACACGATTATAAAATATTTTCGATTTAGGGTTGGCTCCCAACGAGCTTACAACCAAAAAATGTTTTACACCGTTTTTAATTCCAATGTTTGCTATTTGAAGAGGGTAATGATAATCAACTAATTTGAATTTCTCCTGCGAACCGGCTTTTTTTATTGTTGTTCCCAATGCACAGATAATAGAGTCAACTTTAAATGCTTCATCGTGTTTTTCTATATCGTCAAAGTCAGTTATATATTCATTTAATCTTGGATTGTGGATTGATAAAGAACTCCTGGAAAGAATATTTATTTTTGAAATTGAATCATCTGCTAATAATAATTTTAAACACTCGTTACCCACTAATCCTGATGCACCAACTAACAAAACACTTTTATTCTTCATATATATTTTACACCATACTTGTTAAAATTCCTTTTAAATAAATTATCAATAATTTCTTTATTCAATTTGAAGAAATTCGATTGGGGCACCATTATCCAAAATAAATGCAACCCGAACTCCTTCAGAAGGACTATTTGGCTCAATCAAAATGTTCTTTCCTTCCAACTCTTTTTCAAGATCATTTACTTTGAAAGCAATATGTGGAATTGTTCTTACAATCTCATTTACTGGAGAATCATCTTCATATCGCATCCATTCTATTCCATAAGGACTTTCTTCAAATCCAGATACATACATTTTAATTTTTTCAAGATATTTTTCACCTTCCATTTTCTTTTTGGTTGGAATTCCAAGATGATGATATTCTTTCATTTTAATTTTTAAACACCTCTTTCCTAACTGTAACTTTCTCAAGGTTGCTCATAACTACTTCAACGCCAATTCCTAGTTTTATAGGAACTATCATCTTACCATCTGGCATAACTTCAAATAATGGATCAACAATATCTTCTTTATAGTACCGTTTACTTGCAGAAATATCACCAGGTAAAGTAAAATTTGCAAGTGAAGCCAACGCAACATTTCCTGCTCTCCCTATTCCAGATTCAAGCATACCGCCGCACCAAACCGGAATATTTTTGGATTTGCAAAGATCATGAATTTTTTTTGATTCCGAAAATCCCCCAACCCGCCCGGGTTTTATATTTATAATTCTGCAGCTATCCAGCTCAAGTGCAGCATTTGCATCTGATAGCGAGTGTATGCTTTCATCCAAACAGATTGGTGTTTTCAAAACGCGTTGTAATTTTGAGTGATCATAAATATCATCATATCCAAGCGGCTGTTCAATCAATAATAAATTAAAATCATCCATTGCACGGAAAATATCAATGTCACTTAGTTCGTAAGCGGAGTTGGCATCAACCTGGAATAAAATATCTGGAAATTCCTTTCGAACTGCTTTTACAAAATTTAAATCCCTACCAGGAGCTATTTTAATTTTTATTCTTTTATATCCTTCATAAAGGTAGTTGGTTATTTTCCTTAATAATTCCTCCGGTGAAGATTGAATTCCAATACTAACACCAACATCAATACTTTTTCGGGTACCGCCCATCATTGCAGAAAGAGATAAACCACTTGCTTTTGCAAAAGCATCCCACAATGCAGCTTCCAAACCTGCTTTTGCCATTCTATGACCGCGAACATGTGAACCGATTTTTATCGCTTCATTAATGTCGGAAATATCTTTTCCTAAAATACCAGGGATCAGGAAGTCTTTTAGAATATGCCATGCTGTTTGAACGGTTTCGTAAGAATAAAATGGCGTTCCTTCCGCAACACTTTCACCCCATCCAGTAACATCATCAGCATCTATTCTTACAATAATATGTTCTTCATCTAGCTCAATTCCCATAGATGTTTCAAATGGAGCAATCAGTTCCAACTTTACATGCCTTAGTTCAACACTTTTAATCCGCATAAAAACTCCTGAATTTTGTTGGTCAAATTAATTAAAAATTATTGTGTGAGCAAACTCTAAGTTTTATTAAATAAAAATAATCAATAAGTATTTTGAGAAACGGAATAATTATAAAACTATATTCACAATAAATGAACTTGTGGTTTTGAAAGGAATGATGATACTGGGCAGCTAGTTTAAATTCATCCTTTTATTTTTCTCTAATTGTCTATTTTAATTGCTACTAACTTTTGGATTATCTGTACCTCTTTTTGTGTTTTAACTTCAATAGCCAGTCCTCTTCCTTCAACATATTTCCTGGCATTTACCAATTCACTAATTAAATTTTCTGGTAAATCACTCTTTTCGATTACAGCAACAGCTTTTTCACCAAAGACAAAAGATATTTTAAAATATTTATCATAGGGAGTAAAAAAGAATAAGTTTCTTTTCTTCTTTAACAACTTTAATGTCCATCCAATTTTTTGTCCATAAAATTTCCATTCTTCCGTCAACTCGCCATATTTATCGTTAAGTGATTGTTTTATCTCATCCCAATATTTTTTTGATTTGCCTAAAACTTCTAACAACATTTGGTCATTTGGTTGTAAGGATTTATCACTAAAGATGCTTGCCATTTTTCCTTTCCTAAATAATTATGATTTATGATGAATTACCATTAGTTATCTGAACGCGAAATATCCTTAAAATAGATTTTGCCTAATTAACTATTCAATCTTTTTTAGGATAAACAAAACCAGTGCTTTCTTCCTTTACTTTGATCGGACGAACTTCAATTCTTGTATTAGTCCCAAACTCAAATTCAGGATTTTCCTATGCAATGGCAATAGCTTCTTCTATATCTTTTACAAAATTATCGCTGTTATTTTTGCCTACTTCCTTTGTTGTGGTTACTTCCTTTTAACTTTTTGCTTTTTGCCTTCCTGCTCATCTTCCTCATCAACGGAATTAAAAATGCTATTGGAGCAAATAAACCTGCCCACACTTGCATGCCCACATTGCCAATCAATTGTACTCCCAGCATTTCTTCAAATGTATTGTCGTTTATCAAATAAGTCCATGTAGAAGAAGGACTTTTCAATCCGTCAAAAATTAAATCGAAATTATCATTCTCAACATCAATCTGGTTAAATGATTTCTGCATATCAGCTTCAATATTATCTAACAGGTTGGCAAATATCTCAACCGATAGTTTGTGAAACTCAAATATAGGTTCCTGTCCTCCCAGCCGCCTGAAATGAATGCTGTCCCGTATATCCGCTATTTCTGCCAGGTAGTTGCACCAATGCTGATCAATATAAAACAATGAGATATGTTTACAGATACCAAGCAGTTTCGCAATTCCTGCTTTTTCTAAAACAAGTTTATATTTTTCCTGCAAGTTGGTTTTGTAAAACTCCAGCGCGATATCACTGGGAAGAATCTCGTCCCGTCGTTTTGAAATTATCTTTCTTTGCTGTTCAATAAGAAAAGAATATTTGTACAAGGTTTTTTTTATCTCCAGGTTCTGTCCTTCAATTATCCTTTGCACACGATTAACTTCATTCTTAACAATTGGATTATCAATCGCTTCCATTGATTTATCTTCACGAAGTCCGGGAGGAATCAGATCCTTTAACCGGTACTTAATAAACAGGTCGTCTTCAAGACTTATAAAGAAGCGAGATTCACCGGGATCTCCCTGCCGCCCTGCTCTACCGCGCAGTTGATTATCAACCCGCCGACTTTCATATCTGTCCGTACCAATAACATAAAGTCCGCCCAGTTCTAGTACTTGCTTCTTTTCATCAGCATCACCAGCACCCAAACAAATATCAGTTCCTCTTCCGGCCATATTTGTAGAAATTGTAATTGCACCCAACTTCCCCGCTTTTGAAATTACCATTGCCTCAAATTCAGCCCGCTTTGCGTTAAGCACTTCACAGCTAATCCCTTGCACAATTAAAGCTTTTGCCAAAGTAGCTGATTCATATACGCTTCTTGTTCCAACAAGTATCGGGCGTCTCGTTCTGCTTACATTTATTATTTCCTCTATTATCGCCTGGTATTTTTCTTTTTTACTTTTGAAAATTATATCGTCCCGATCTATTCGTAAGCATGGTTTGTTTTGCGGTATCACAACAATATCCAAGTTATAAAACTCTCTGAATTCTCTTTCAGCAATCTCAGCAGTTGCAGTCATACCGCATAACTTAGGATAAAGCTGTAAAAAATGCTGTAACGAAATGGAGTTTAATATCTTCCCTTTGGATTGTATCGCTAAATTTTCTTTTACTTCAATCGCTTCCTGAAGTCCATCAGGCCAGCGGCGCTTATCGGCAATTCGTCCGGTGAACTCATCCACTAATTCCACTTTGCCATTTCTTATAATATAATCCACATCACGATGCAATAAGTATTCGGCGTGTAGTGCACAATTTAGACTGGTTAATAATCCAATATTATCTTCATCAAATATATTTATGCAACTCAATTTACTTTCAACCCGCTTCATCCCGCTTTCGGTTAGATGAATGTTTCGAGAGAACTCATCAAACTCAAAGTCTCTCAGTTCTACAAGTTGTTTTGCTAACTGCGCTATCGCATAATTATTATCTGTAATTTCATCGGAAGAGCCTGCAATGATTAATGGAACCCTGGCTTCATCAATCATAATTGAATCAGCTTCATCAACTATTGCATAGTTAAAACTTCTGTGGACGATATTCTTTTGTGAATAACAAATGCTGTCACGCAGAAAATCAAACCCTGCTTCTTTAGCTGTCAGATATGTGATATCAGCATTGTATGCTTTCTGTCGGTCAATTATGCTCATTCCTTCCTGTACAAATCCAACGCTCAAACCTAAATAATTGTAAACCGGTTTCATCCATTCAGCATCGCGGCGTGCCAAGTAATCATTGAAAGTAAGTATATGCAAACCTTTACCAGTTAAAGCGTTTAGGTATGCAGGAAAAATGGCGGTTAAAGTTTTTCCTTCACCAGTTTGCATCTCTGCCAGTTTACCTTGATGCATCACAATTCCACCAATAATTTGTACATCAAAAGGATTTAATTTTATTGTTCGCTTGATGGCTTCCCGCACTAACGCGAAAGCGTCAACTAACAGATCGTCAAGATTTGCATTTGCCAGTGCATCCATCCGTAATTTTTGTGATAGATTTTTAAGCTGGTCATCACTTTTCTTTTCACATTCTGATTTTAGTTTATTTATTTCTGTAAGTATACTTTGATACTGGGATATTCCAAATTCAATTGTGCTTCCATTTAAGTGCTGATGATATCTTTTGATTTTTGTTACAACATTTTTAAACAACATAAGACGGCCTCTTGTTTTAAGTTTGTTTTGATTAAATCAGAGTTCCCGCTGTCTAATTACATTTGTTGATTGTAATAGTGATTTAGCAAACATAATTACATTGTTTGCTGGCAACGGGAATTGCTTTGGATTAACTAACCAAAATAGCTAAAAAGGAGCGGGTCTTCGTCGTTTGATTGATAACAGGAGTTCTTCCTTTGAAGAATGCTGAATGATCGCTTGTAAGGAATGTAATTGTTTTCTATTGATTTATAATGATCGAGTAAATAATTATCGTAATAGCAGAGAGCATATTTGTACAGAGTTGAATAATCTATTTTAGGAAAGGTAGCATTTACAATATTATTTGGTGAAGAAAATGCGCTGTAAAAACTTTGAACCGCCGGTTGCCCTTCAGATACTAAAAGTTCAACTTGAGTTTGTACTGGATGTTCATAATAATTAATTGGAGAAAAGGAAGCGGTTTGTATCTTTGTTAAGGCAACTATTAAATGAATCAGGACAAAGATTTTTAAGAAGTAGTTTTTATTTTCAGAAATTGAGTTATTCATAGCTCAAAAATAATAAAATGAAGTTAATATAAAAACAATCCAGCAAATGCTTTTAAACCACTTTAAATGTAAGTATGTAAATCTCTTTAACGAACTTTTATTCATTACATTTGACGACTAAGTAGATACATTGTTCTGGCTGTTTCATTTACGAAAAGTTTACTTTCTATAAAAATATTTTTAAAATACTTGACAAGCGAGCTTTTTGAAATTATCTTTGTAGAAGAAAGATGAAAACAGTAAAATCAAATATTATACTCCATTGGGCTATGATGATTATGTGCAAGCATAATTCCAAAAGGGATTTATCATAAATCAATTATGAATTTTGATAGAAGCCCTTCCCAAAAAGAAGGGCTTTTTCATTTATTGTTCTTTTAAATAAATACGCTTATCAAGAAAGGTAGAGGGAACAGGCCCGTAGAAACCTTAGCAACCGTTCCGATTTCGGAAGTCAGGTGCTAATTCCTGCCCGAGCAATTTAGCTTTGGGAAAGATGAGAAAGTAATATTTATATATTACCTCTTCAAAATCTTTTTCTGAAGAGGTTTTTTTTTGCCTCAACCTTTCTTTCATATAAGTTTAATACATACATTTCCTTAACATAAAGAAAATGGAAAAATGTTTGAAGGTTTTTAAATATTCTAAAAATAATTTAAATTCATTATACAAAACAAGAAAGGGACTACAATGAGTACAAATACAAGGAACTATAAATTCGAGACTTTACAATTGCACGCTGGACAACAACCGGATCCAACAACTAAAGCTCGTGCGGTTCCAATTTATCAAACAACTTCTTATAATTTTGACGATGCCCAGCACGCTGCAGATTTATTTGGTTTGCAGAAATTTGGGAATATCTATACAAGGATTATGAATCCCACAACAGATGTTTTCGAAAAAAGGATTGCAGCGTTGGAAGGCGGCGCCGCAGGACTTGCAACAGCATCCGGACAAGCTGCACAGCTTCTTGCAATTACTAATATTGCGCAAGCCGGCGAAAATATTGTTTCTACAAGCTTACTTTACGGCGGAACTTATAATCAATTTAAAGTTACTTTTCCACGACTTGGAATTGATGTGAAATTTGTTGATGGAGATTCCCCTGCTGATTTCGAAAAGCTGATTGACAAAAAAACAAAAGCTCTTTACATAGAAACAATCGGTAATCCTAAATTGAATGTTCCTGATATAAAAACTATTGGTGAAATTGCCCATAAACATGGAATTCCTTTAATTGTTGATAATACTTTTGGTGCTGCTGGTTATCTTGCAAGACCAATTGATCATGGTGCTGATATTATTGTTTCTTCCGCTACAAAGTGGATTGGTGGTCACGGGACTTCAATCGGTGGCATTATAGTAGATTCAGGAAAATTTGATTGGGGAAATGGAAACTTCCCTGTTTTTACCGAACCAAGCCCCGGATATCATGGATTAAAATTCTGGGATGTATTTGGGTCCACTGGTCCATTTGGAAATATAGCATTCATTATCAGGGCAAGGGTAGAAGGTTTGCGGGATTTGGGTCCATGCTTAAGTCCGTTTAATGCTTTTCTTTTACTTCAAGGTGTAGAAACAATATCTTTGCGGATTGAGAGACATTCTTCAAATGCAATGCAATTAGCTAAATGGCTTTCTAAAGATAAAAGAATTACCTGGGTCAATTATCCTGGTTTGGAAGATAACCCAAATTATGAGTCAGCAAAAAAATATTTAAGAAATGGATTATTTGGATCGATGCTTACTTTTGGAATTAAAGGCGGAACTGATGCTGGTAAATCCTTCGTAAATAATGTTCAACTTTCCAGTCTATTAGCTAATGTTGGAGACGCTAAAACATTAGTTATACATCCGGCTTCTACAACCCATCAACAACTCTCTGAGAAGGAACAAAAAGAATCCGGTGTTACACCCGATATGATACGTGTATCTGTTGGTTTGGAACACATCGATGATATAATTGAAGATTTTGATATTGCATTGAAAGCATCTGTAAATTAATCTATTGAACATAAAATGAAAAAAGAGAACATTCATAACACTTTACCGGTTCACACAAAATTCATTAAACTTTATTCAGAAAAAGAAAAGTTTGAATTTGAATGTGGAAAGAAGTTAAATCATATCGATGTGGCATATCAGACTTATGGCAAATTAAATGATGATGGAACTAATGCTATTTTAATTTGCCACGCTCTTACAGGTAATTCACACGCGGCAGGAATACAAAATTACATCGAAGATGACCCACATAATGAATTCAAATTCCTAAGAAAATACAGTGAAATGTTTTTAGGCAAAACGGGTTGGTGGGATGGAGTTATTGGCAGCGGAAAAGCTTTTAATACTGATAAATATTTTGTCGTTTGTCCAAACTTTATTGGAAGCTGTTACGGATCATCCGGACCAGCTTCCTTAAATCCTCTCACAGGAAAAAAATATGGAATGGATTTTCCATTAGTTACTGTTAGAGATATGGTAAAAGTCCAACGGCAACTTCTTAAAGAATTAGGTGTAAACAAATTAAAAACTATTTCCGGAGGTTCACTTGGTGGTATGCAGGTTCTTGAATGGGCTGTGATGTTCCCGGAAATGGTCGAATCAATTATTCCAATTGCAACAGCAGTTAAACATTCCCCCTGGGCTATTGGATTGAATGAAATAGCAAGAAAAGCAATTACGAACGATCCTTCTTGGTTAGATGGAAATTATTCTGAGCAGCCATTTAAAGGATTAGAACTTGCGCGTATGATTGCAATGATTTCTTACAGAAGTGATATTTCTTTTCAAGCAAAGTTTGAAAGATTTAGAAAAACTGATACTAATTATTTTGATGTTAAAAATAAATTTGAAGTTCAGAGTTACCTGGACTATCAAGGCGAAAAATTAGTTAAGCGTTTTGATGCAAATACTTACCTTTATATTACACATGCAATGGATTTACATGATTTAAGCTACAACCGCGGAAAAATTACTGAAGTGCTGAGGAGTATAAAAGCAAAAACTCTTAATGTTGGAATTTCTTCAGATGTTCTTTATCCCGTGCATGAGCAAAAAGAAATTGCTGATAACATTCCTAATGCAAATTATTCCGAAATCAAATCCGTTTATGGTCATGATGCCTTTCTTATAGAATTTGAACAGCTTAATAAAATTGTAAATGAATTTATGAATTAGAAACTTCTCTATTCATCCTGCCTTGTTGTAAGTGTTGCTGAAAATGAATATTTTCTAATAAGTTATTTAACGCGTTGTGTGAATTAAAAATATCGTTTAAGAAAACTGATAAAACAGTTCGCAATAAGTATTTTTTTCTTATTAGCCCATGACCTAAGTCGTGGGTTACTGAAACCACATAGGAATTATCAACCGTTTCAACAGTTTGCTACCTAATTCACACAGCGAGTAAGTTATTTACTAAACCTATACCTAATTCACATTAAAAGGAGATACTTCAATGATCAGTGATAAAATGACAGGTGCATTAAATAAACAGATGAACGCAGAACTTTACTCGTGGTATTTGTATCTTGCAATGGCTGCACATTTTGAAAGTAAAAATTATCCAGGAACAGCTAAATGGTTAAAGTTGCAGGCTAATGAAGAAATGGCGCACGCTATGAAATTTTTTAATTATATCCAGCAAGTTGGTAAAAAAGCGGAATTATTTAAAATTGATGCTCCTCCAACTAAACTTGGAAATCAACTTGAAGTTTTTCAGCAGGTTCTTGATCACGAATTGAAAATTACAAAAAGCATTAATGATTTAGCTGACATTGCGGTGATTGAAAAAGATCATGCAACTAATAGCTTTTTAATTTGGTTCGTTAATGAACAAGTGGAGGAAGTTTCTGTTGCCAAAATGATACTGGAAAAAACAAAAATGGTAGGCAGCAGCCAAAACGGATTGTTCTTTCTTGATAGAGAACTTGGTAAAAGAGTATAATTTTATTTTGTTAATCCCGATCATTCGATCGGGATTAAATTAAAATATTTTTATTTTTTCACCAAATATCTTTTAATCTTTTGGGTAGTTGTTTTTTCAAATTCTGTATCGCGGATGTAAAACTTTTTTATATGCTTATAACTTGAAAGCTGCTTATTTACTTTTTCAACTTCCTCAGCAATAACTTCATTTATCAATTCAGGAGTAATTTTAACATTCTTTGTTTCAGAAAGTTCGATAAACGCTTCCGCATCAACAACAATATGCACTGCAATAATTTCTGTTTGTTTAGCATCTTCTTCACCATAAACCAGCGACTCCAGTACGAATGGACTTCTATTTAAAATATCTTCAATCTCTTCAGGGAAAACATTCTTTCCGCTTTTAGAAATGATTACATTTTTCTTCCTTCCGCTGATGTGCAAGAAACCATCTTCATCAATAAATCCAACATCACCTGTTTTGAACCATCCATTTTCAAATGCATCGTTTGTAAGTTTTTCATTTTTATAATATCCCAACATAACATTTGGACCTTTGACCCAAACTTCACCATGTCCTTCTGTGCCGGGATTCATAATTTTAAGTTCTACACTCGGCAAAGGAATTCCTGCTGCATCATCCTTAAAATTATCTTTTTGGTTTAATGCAAGAATAGGTGAAGTTTCTGTTAGACCATATCCTTGTAAAAATCCAAATCCAAATTCTCTTAATCCTTTTGCAACTAATGGATCAGGAGCTGCTCCACCAGCAATAAAAATTCTTATTGATCCACCAAACTTATGATGAAGTTCAGCAAATATTTTCTTCTTAGAATTTTTCCACCCAATCAATTCTAAGATATTTGAAACTTTTATCATCGGAGGTACGATAATCGATTTAACTTTATTCTCTTTTATTCCTTTGTAAATTTTCTTGAACATTTTATCAAACAACAATGGAACACCTAATAACATCGTTGCTTTAACTTTTGTCAAATCATCAACCACAGTTTTTAGTGAACGAGCATAATGCACAGAACTTCCACAATATAACGGGCAAAGCATCCCGCAAGTACATTCATATGTATGATGAATTGGAAGAACTGATAAGAATCTATCTTCAGGATACATAAAAAGCATGCTAACCATATCTATCAAATTGGAAGCAAGATTTTTCTGGCTTAGCATAACTCCCTTTGCTCTACCCAACGATCCTGATGTAAATATAATTTCTGCTAAGGCATTCGGATCAATTTTAGGAAAATCAATTATTTCTTTGATCTTAACATCATCAATTATTTTTTTCATTGAAATGAAACTATCATCCGATGAAACAGAATCCATTGAAATAAAATGTTTAAGATTTTTTAATGATGATTTTTTTTCAGACATCAATGAAGCAAACGAATCTGAAAAAATTATGGCTTCCGAGTCTGATTCATGAATGATATTCAGGATTTCATTTTGGTTAAGATTTTTATCAATCGGAACAACTACATGACCATAGCACATTAATGTAAGAAAGGATATTGACCATTGAACACGATTCTCACCAATCAAAGAAATATGTGTTCGCTCTTTTATACCCAGATTTTTCAAAGCTGTACCAAAGCGAAGAATATTATCCAGCAATTCTTCGTAGGTTACTTTTGGGATTGGTGTTGGATTAAGATCTTCTAAAGCAAGTTTACTTTTATATTTCCTTGAATTTTGAAGAATCATATCCTGGATTGATTCGATCTGAGGAACTTCATTGAGTTTAAGTTGCTTTTTCATTGGTGTGTTTTTTTTGTTTAAAAATAAATCCGCACACAACAATATGTATGCGGACTTAAATTAAATTTAATTCTTTTGTTTTGCAAGTTCTTCTAATAAAACTTTAAGCAGGTTATAAAATTTTTCCACGGTAGAGATTTTTACTTTTTCATCCGGTGAATGTGCGCCTTCGATTGTTGGACCGAAAGATATCATATCCAATCCGGGATATTTATCACCCAAAATTCCACACTCCAAGCCAGCATGAACAGCTTTTAATGCTGGTTCTTCTCCAAATAATTTCTTAAAAACGTCTTTAGATATTTTAAGAATTTCAGAATCAAGATTTGGTTTCCAACCCTGGTAGCCATCACCTGAAAGGACTTTTGCCACAGCGAGATTAAAGACTGATTCTACACTATGCTGAATATAATATTTTGCACTTTCCACAGAACTGCGTTGACTTGTTCCGATAACAATAATTCCATCATTGATTGTTACGGTTGCAAGATTTGTAGAAGTTTCAACAAGATCAGGTATATCCGGACTCATATTAACAACGCCATGAGGTAAACCGAGAATTACATCAATCAATTTATTTTGCAAATCTTTCGTAAATACTTTGGAAGATGCTTTTTCCTGTTTCACCAAATTTATTTTTAAGCCAGGTTCGGTGGTGTTAAATTCAATCTGGGCTAATGATTCAAATTCCTTTACCACTGATTCGAGTTTTTCTATTTCTGAATTTTTAACAAAGATTAATGCTTCAGCTTCGCGTGGAATTGCATTTCTTTTACTGCCACCTTCAATAAGAGCCATATGAAAATCATTTTCTTCAATTTGCTTTAAAGTTCTTCCAAGAATTTTTATTGCATTTCCTTTACCAAGATGAATTTCGCTTCCTGAGTGACCACCTTTTAATCCTGTTACTGACAGGTTATAAGCTAAATAACCCGGAGACAATTCAGTATATTGAATTTCGAAAGAACCTTGAGTATCAACACCACCGGCACAACCGATGTAAAATGCTCCGTCTTCTTCTGTATCTAAGTTCAGTAATGTTTTACCGGTTATAAATCCAGGTTGTAAATTGTTTGCTCCTGTTAATCCTGTTTCTTCATCAACTGTAAATAAACATTCAATCGGACCATGGCTAAAATTTTCATCTGTTAAAATCGCTAAACCTGCGGCAACTCCAATTCCATTATCGCTTCCAAGCGTTGTTCCATCAGCTTTAAGCCAGTCACCTTCTCTAACAAATTTGATAGGATCATTGTCAAAATCGAATTTAGTGTTTTTGTTTTTTTCGCAAACCATATCAACATGACCTTGTAAAACAACTACTCTGGAATTTTCCAATCCCTTTGATGCTGGGAGCGAAATTACAATATTTCCAACAGCATCTTCCTTAAAAGGTAAATTCAATTCATTGGCAACATCTTTCAAATATTCAATTACCTTACCTTCTTTTTTCGATGGACGAGGTATTTGACTTATTTCATAAAATCTTTCCCAGAGTAATTCTGGCTGTATTCCTTCAATGGCTTTATTCGACATTCTTCTTTCCTTAATTTTTAATTTTTAGAAATCGATTTTTAGAATTACTAAGACATCAATCTTTTTGCTCTTCATTCTTATCATCTATTTTTTTCTGAGCTATTCGTGCATTCTTCTTATCCAAATCAGTTAAAAACTTTTTCCTTATACGAATTGCGCCTGGTGTAACTTCTACATACTCATCATCTGTAATCCATTCAATCGCTTGCTCCAAAGTTAATAATCTGGGTGGTTCCAATCTTATTGCTTCATCAGCTCCCGATGAACGCATATTAGATAATTGTTTTGTCTTTGTAACGTTTACCCGCATATCATTATTCCGTGAGTTTTCACCAATCACCATACCTTCATAGACTTTTGTACCTGGTTCGATAAAGAAAACCGCTCTTTCCTGTATTTTCCAGATAGCATAAGCAGAAGATACTCCTTCCTCCTGAGAAATTATTGCACCGCGTTGACGTTGTGTTATATCACCTTTGTATGGTTCATATCCATGAAAAATTGAATGGATAGCACCACTGCCTTTTGTGTCAGTCATAAATTCATTCCGGTAACCAATCAAACCGCGCATCGGTATTAAAAATTCCAATCGAGTATTATGACCAGATGGCATCATTGTTTTAAGCTCACCTTTTCTTTTACCAAGCTTTTCTATTACAACGCCAACAAATTCTTCTGGTACATCGATAATGACATGTTCTATTGGTTCTGCTGTAACATCAGCAATCTTTTTTAATATAACCTGCGGACGACTAACCTGTAGCTCATAACTTTCCCGCCGCATGTTTTCAATTAAAATTGCAAGGTGAAGTTCACCTCTACCGCTTACTTTAAATATATCAGGTGAATCTGTAATTTCAACGCGCAAACTTACATTAGATCTTAATTCCCTGCTTAACCGATCAAAAATATTTCTTGTAGTTACATATTTTCCTTCCATACCACAAAACGGAGAATTGTTGACCATAAAATTCATTGTGATGGTTGGTTCATCAATATCAACAAAAGGAATGGCGACAGGATTTTCCGGATCAGCTAAAGTTTCACCAATGTTCACATCTTCAAATCCAGCTACAGCGGCAATATCTCCTGCAAAAACTTCTTCAACTTCTGTTCGTTTTAAATTATCAAAAGTATATAGCTTAGCAATTTTCCCTTTCTCCTGATGAAGTTCTTTATTGATCAGGATAACATTATCTCCAATTTTTAGCGAACCTGCATGGACTAAACCAATTCCAATTCTTCCAAGATAATCATTATAATCTATTGCACTGATCAGCATTCTGAATGGCTCACCAGGATGTACTTTTGGTTCAGGTACTGCAGTAATTATTAACTCAAAAAGCGGGTCAAGATTTACTCCTTCATCTTCTAAATTTAATTGTGCTTTTCCTTGTTTTGAAATTGCATAAACGAATGGAAAATCAAGTTGATCATCCGTAGCCCCAAGATGTACAAATAATTCGAAAACTTCATCAAGTACTTCATTAGGGCGAGCATCTTTACGATCAATTTTGTTAATAACCACAATTGGTTTTAAACCAAGCTCGAGCGATTTCTTTAGAACAAACTTTGTCTGTGGCAATGGTCCTTCCGAAGCATCAACAAGCAGCAAAACACCATCAACCATTCTAAGTGTTCGTTCTACTTCACCGCCAAAATCAGCATGTCCGGGTGTATCAACAATATTAATTTTAAAATCTTTATATCGGATGCTTGTGTTTTTTGCCAGGATTGTAATTCCTCTTTCTTTTTCAAGAGGATTTGAATCCATAATTCTTTTTTCAACAACCTGATTTTCCCTAAAAACCCCGGTTTGTCTTAGCATATGATCAACAAGCGTAGTCTTACCGTGATCAACGTGAGCTACAATAGCAATGTTTCTTATTTTATCTTTCAAAGTTTTCCCTTTCTGTCAACTATGACGTATGTTTAAAATATCTCCATCTTTAACAATGTATTCTTTTCCTTCAAGTCGCCAGCTTCCTGCATCTTTACATTTTGCAAATGAACCATGTTTTATAAAGTCGTTATAATGAACAACTTCTGCACGGATAAATTTATTATAAAAATCGGTGTGAATAACTCCGGCGGCATCCTGTGCGGTTGAATTTTTCTTAACTGTCCATGCTCTGCACTCATCTTCACCAACCGTAAAGAAGGATTGCAATCCCAAAACTTCATAAGAAGATTGAAGTATTTTGCTAAGCGCTGAATCTTTAATTCCATATTCTTCCATAAAAACTTTTGCATCTTCATCACTCATCGAGGATAATTCATATTCTATCTTGGCAAAAAATGGAATAACAATAATTTTGTACTTATCAAATTTCAAATTAATTTCTGTAAGAACACCGTCAACTTTACTGATAGAATCTTCATCGAAATTTACTCCAACAATAAGAGGTTTAGATGTTAAGAATTGATAAGAAGATAGAATTTTTTTATCAGCAGAATCAAATTCCAATAATCTTAATGGAAGTTCTTTTTCAGTTTGCTGCAAACATTTTTCTATTAATATCAATTCTTTCTTTGGCTGGTCCCCTTTTGATTTTAATATTTCCTTTTTAAGTTTTTCTACCCGATTTTCCAGCGTTGCCATATCGGAAAACAAAAATTCTGTTTCAAGAAATTGAATATCCCTTACAATATTAATACTTCCATCAGGATGAGCAACGGCTTCATTTTCAAACTGCCGAATAACGCAGAAAAGCGCATCATTATTTCTTACATTGTTCAGAAAATCGGAAGTTATTTTCATTTTACCATCATCCGCAACGCGTAAACCAGGTGTATCATAAACTTCAATTGTCGCATTAACTTTTTTCAATGGATTGAAAATAGCAGTTAATTTTTCCAATCTTTCATCAGGAATTTTAACAGTTGCTATACTTGCTTTATCAGGATTAAGTGCACTGTCAGATTCATGTCCCTTTGCCAAAGTATGGAATAAGGTCGTTTTGCCGGAATATTGTAATCCCACTAATCCGATCTGCATATTGTTATCCTTTTGATGAAAATTGATGCTTCAAATATACGAATGAATGAGAGGAAAAGATAATTTCTGATTCGAAGACTGCTGAACGTTAAATGTTGTTTGACTTATGCAGAATAAAAATTATTAAGAAACAATCTGAGTATTAAGTCCAATTTCTTCCAGAACTGAAGTTACTTTTAAGCACTGTTGCATCGGTCCATTGAAAATAATCGCCTTACCTTTAACATGAACTTCAAATGCAAAATCGCGAGCCTTTTCAAACGAGCATTTAATTGCCTTTACAAGTTGAACAATCACTTCATCAAATGAATGCCAATCATCATTAAAAAGTATAACCAGGAAAGGTGAACCAATTATTGTTTCTTCTTCCTGATCAGGTTTAATTTGCCCTATTTGAGTTTGTTCTGCCACATCCGAAAATTATGAAAAGGAATGTTAAAATTAAATGATAATATTCAGAGATAAGAACCGGCTTGTACCAGAATTTATTTCTAACTTCAAACAATTTTTTAATTGATCATAAGTATTTTCTTTTCACTTTCATTTCCACATTTATCTACAGCGGAAATTGCAATTTCTGATATTTTCTTTCCTTCAGGATTTAAAACTTTTATGTTGATTTTTTCCGAAAATATTTCGTAACTCCATCTTCCCTCAATTTTAAAATAAAGGACATACAGGAATGGCTTTTCATCTCCATTTGCCTTCCATGTTAATATTAATTCCGCATCTTTCTTTTCAAATTTAATTGTTGGAGAAAGTGGCTCAATATTATCGAGCCATGGAAAAGATGGTACCAGTGCTTGATATTTGAATGGTCCTTCAATCAACGCTTTGAATGTTACACTATCCCTGTTTAGGAGTGATTTCATACTAAATAACATTGTTCCTGGTTCATTAGGAATCATTCCCCGTGCAACCATAATTTGGTTAACGATTTCTAAAGACATTTCTTTAGAATTAACTTCTGGTCTGATAAACAATCCAGGCCAAAGATTACGCTTCTTTGTATTTTCCGAGATCCACCAGTTCAGAAGTACAGGATAACTCATTTGTATTCTGGAAATGGACCAATAAAGTTGAGGTGCATAATAATCCATCCATCCTTTATTTAACCAAAGTTTTGCATCTGCATATAAAGTTGCATATTGGTCAAAGCTGCCGCCAATGCTTTCCGGATATCCTGGTCTATAAATGCCAAAAGGACTAATTCCTAATTTAATCAATGGTTTAACTTTCTTAATTCCATTATAAACTCTCTCAATAAATTTATTTACAGCCTCTCTCCGCCAATCACCACGGGATAAATTTCCACCGTTATCCACATATGCTTTATATGATTCATCATCTGGAAAATCTTTTCCATCATTATATTCAGTATATGGATAAAAATAATCGTCAAAATGAATTGCATCTACAGCGTAGCGGTTTATTATATCCATTACAACAGAATATGAATGATCCTGAACTTCTGTTAAAGCTGGATCCATCCAGTAATAACCATTATTACCAAGTTTTCTTACACAATTAGGTTTTGTTTTTATAATTGATTTTGAAGAAATCTCACTTCTCATTGCCGGATGATTTGCTCTGTATGGATTTAACCATGCATGAAGTTCTAATCCGCGTGCATGAGATTCTTCGATCCAGAATTCAAGAGGATCATAAAATGGTTCCGGAGCTTTCCCTTGTTCGCCAGTTAAATAGTAAGACCAAGGCTCAAGTTCTGATTTATAAATTGCATCAGCTTGTGGGCGAACTTGCAACACTATTGTATTCATATTAAGTTTTTTAACTTTATCTATGATTACAATTGCTTCTTTCTTTTGTTCATCTACACTTAATCCGGGTTTTGATGGCCAATCAATATTTGCAACAGTTGCCACCCATACAGCTCTCATCTCGCGTGCTACAGCTGGAATTTTATCGGATGCGTAGGTAAAAATTGATATTAGGAAAATGAAATAAACTAAGGTTCTGATTTTTGTAAGGTTCGCCACTATTTATACTCCAATTTAAATTGTATCCTTAATGAAGTAAAACAAAACTACCAATTGAATTTTTATAAACAATTGAAAACTAATACACGTAAAGTTACCAAAATTCAACTAATTTAAAAGAAGAATTAAACTCGTTAACCAAAACAATAATTTTGTTTAATTGATTGAATCATATAAAATAAATTTTAAAAAGTATCGAAATTCAAAAACTAATTTATATCAATTTTTATCTCAACAATTATTTTATCCTTCAACTTGCAACTTATCCCAAATTCCCTCTTCCCTGGCTCATTTGATTTTCTATCAACCTATCTTTATATTTTTGATGAAAATAATTGATATTAAACCACTTGAAAAAATCAATTTCATTTAGTTTAACAATTTTAGCCTAATCCCGCCATAAAGCGGTATTTCAATTTCTAACGGAGGATAAATGAAAATAGCAGTTTGTGTAAGTCACGTTCCGGATACTGCTTCAAAAATAATTGTTGGTTCTGATGGAAAGTCAATTGATCCAAATGGAATTACATATATTCTTAATCCTTATGATGAATTTGCAATAGAAGAGGCATTGAAAACCAGGGAAAAGTTTGGCGGTGATGTTACTGTTATAAGTCTTGGTAAAGATGTTAATAAAGAAACAATTAAAAAAGCACTTGCAATGGGTGTTGAAAACGGTGTTTTGCTTAAGGATGATAATGAAAGAGATTCTTTGGGAATCGCCCGAGCCTTGGCAGAAGAAATTAAATCACGCGGAGCAGAAATAGTTTTCTTTGGCAAACAATCTGTAGATTATGATAACTCAATTGTTGGTTTGCTTGTAGCAGAACTGTTAAACTTTAACTGTGTTTCTGTTGTTGTAGATTTAAAGATAGAAGGGAATAAAATAATTGCTGAAAGGGAAATTGAAGGTGGACGGGAAGTTGTTGAGACTACACTTCCTGTAGTAATAACAACGCAAAAAGGATTGAATGAACCACGTTATGCTTCGCTAAAAGGAATTATGGCAGCCAAGAAAAAAGTGATTGAAGAAAAACCGGCTCTTACCTCTGAGCAATCGATTGAAGTATTAAATATGAAAAGACCCAAAATGAAACAACCTGGCAGAATATTAGGAACAGACAAAACAGCCGTACCCGAATTAGTTCGGTTACTTAGAGAAGAAGCAAAAGTTATCTAAAAAAGGAAATTGAAAAATGGCAAATAAAATTCTTGTATTCCTAGAACAACGCAATAGTGAAATAAAAAAGTCATCTTATGAAGTTTGTAAGACTGTTTCCAAAATTGCCACCCAATTAAATTATGAGGTGGAAGCTGTTACAATTGGCGGCAGTATAAACAATTTGGAATCAGTTGGTAATTATGGGATTACTAAAATAACGCACTTTAAAAATGATGCGTTGCTAAATTATTCATCAAGCGCATATTCTGAAATCTTAGCAAATTACTCAAATGAAATTGATGCCAATGTTATTTTCCTTTCCAACACAGCAATGGGTAAAGATTTAGCTCCAATGGTAAGTATTAAAATAAATGCGGGGCTACTGATTGACTGTATTAATCTTACAATAGATTCCAACGAAATAATTGGTACCCGACCAGTTTATGCTGGAAAAGCTCTGATCGATTCAAAGATTAAATCAAATAGAAAGATATTTACATTAAGACCAAATGTTTTTCCGATCGATGAATTGGAAAATAAACAAGCTTCTGTTGAAATAAGATTAGTGGAAAATCCGAATTTAAAATCATGTGTAGTGGAATATAAAAAATCAGAAGATAAACTGGATGTTGCTGAAGCAGACATAATTGTTTCTGGTGGTAGAGGTATGAAAAGCCCGGAAAACTTTCACCTGGTTGAAGAGTTAGCAAATACTCTTGGCGCCGCAGTCGGAGCTTCGCGCGCAGTTGTAGATGCTGGCTGGCGCCCGCATAGTGAACAAGTTGGACAAACTGGTAAAACTGTTACACCAAATCTTTATATTGCAATCGGTATTTCCGGAGCAATACAACATTTAGCAGGAATGTCTTCAGCAAAATATATTGTTGCAATAAACAAAGATAAAGATGCGCCAATTTTTGGAATTGCTGATTATGGAATAGCAGGTGATATTTTTGATGTTGTTCCTGCATTAACTGAAGAATTGAAAAAATTAAAATCATAATACATCAGGAAAAATAATTGAACAAAGTTCAGGTAGAAATATTAGGATTATCATCTACACCTTCATCCGGTGGAGCTTATGCAATTCTTCTAAAAGAGCTTTATGGCGTTAGAAGATTACCAATAATAATAGGTGCATTTGAAGCGCAGGCAATTGCTTTAGAAATGGAAGGAATTAAACCTCCCCGCCCGCTTACTCACGATCTGCTTAAAAGTATTATAGATAACCTTGGAGCGACTGTTCAAGAAGTTATTATTGATGAACTTAAAGAAAACACCTTCTATGCAAAGATCATTATTGATGTTTCATCTGTAACAAATGATATTGATTCCAGGCCAAGTGATGCAATAGCATTAGCGGTTAGAACTCAAGCACCAATTTATGTAAATGAAGAAGTTATGAACACAGCAGCATTTATTCCAGCCACTGAGGATGAATCCCTTGAAGGAGCAGAAGAATCTGATTTAACTCCTGATATTGAAGAAAATCCTAAACCTCCAATTACACCATCCAGGGAAACTAAATTAGCATCACTTCAGAATCAATTAAGAGAAGCACTTGAAAAAGAAGACTACGAACGTGCTGCTAAAGTAAGAGATGAAATAAAAAAGATGACTGACCAGAACTAATTAAATGCTGTTGCTCCGATTGAACACTGAAGACATTTATTTTTTGAGCAATAAGTTCTGAATAGCTCCAGCAGCCCCTGAGATATGACACTATTTTTAGAAGCATTTTCCATCAGTAGAGAATCCGCCATAAATTTAACAATACTGTTGTCCTCATTCTGGCTATAGATTGAATAAACATTTTCTACCTTTTTCTTCAGTTCATTTTTCCCAAATATATCTCCGTATATTGAAACGAAAGGTAAAACAACGTTAACAATAATTTCATCTGCCCTGGAACTACCTATAAAATATTTTATTTCTTGATTGGAGCGCTCGCCAAAATTAAAATGATCTTTCCAATAACCATCTGCGTTAACTATAAATAATGTTTTTACTGCTTTAATTAAAACATCAATATCCCGAATACGTTCAAAGCGACTTATTAAATTGTCAATCAATCCTTCGAAAATAATTTTTCGTAAAAGAATTGAGCCCCCGGCAATTCTAATGGTTGGAAAGTTTTGAGGTCTTTGTCTAAAGAAGTGCCAGTCAGTAAAATTTAAAGTCCTGCCATCATATTTTTCTTTTATCGAATTCCAGAATTCTATAATGTACTCCAGGTATTTGTTATCTAAATTCTCAGATAATTTCAATTCTTCCGGTATAATTCCAGCTATATTAAATAAACATGATTGTATAGTTAAATTGATATTTTCAGAATTTTCCATTGAAGTAATAAATTCTGTATTAGCAAATTGTGCTAAGTGAATCATCGCATTTTTGTTTTTAGAATAGCCTAGAGCTTCAAAAATAAACTCATAAAATACTTGCTGCCACAATTCTTTAATCTTAAAATCATTGTAAGTAAATTCTCTTGCAAGAAATTCTGAAGTCAAATCATATTTAATAACCGGCTCTTTTAAACTTAACTCCTTAATAAAAACTAATTCCTTTAATCGCGAATAAATTTTTTCAGTTTTTTTCTTGAATCTTTCTTTACCAAGTCTATCAAGAAAATCTAATTTTATTTTTTGATCTATAGTATGATTTGCTTCCGCACATTTTAAATGTTGAGCTGATTTTTCATTTCCATTATTTAATTCGGTTTTGTAGGAATCGATCAAGCTATCTTCAAGAAAATCCGCAAGGCAAATTGTGTGGATCTTTCTACCATCTTTACAAAAAACATAAGAAAGGTTATTTTTATTTAGTAATGTAGCATGCAGGATTACTTTATTGTATCTTTTATCAAGGTGATGCCCATGAGCTTTCCAATCATTAAAATCAGGGTCGATTTCAACATCCCCGATATAAACAAGGTTTCCAATTCTCACTTTAGCATTTTTAAAATCTGGACCGGCTGAATCGGTATTTTCATTACCGGAATTGATGATTGAAACTGATTCCCCATCAATAGTCTTCAGTTCCCTGTTTAAAGTTTTAGATTTCCAAATTTCACAAAGAATTTTTTCATTTACTTTAGTGTAATTGTTCATTCTCATCCCTAGACTAGTTTTAATAGAAATTTTTAATAAAACAAGTGAAGACGATTTATATTAAAATACTGTTATCGGATGGTGAATGAAACTACCAAGCTACATTTAGTCGTAATGGGAAATTGCATATAAATCAATTAAACTATTTACTCAACTATTCCAAATTTTATTTATAGAAGCATTAAGATTAATTATTTCTTCCTTTGCTTTCTTCCCAAATTCCATGCTTTTATCTTTATAAATAAGTGCCCGGCTAACATTGATAAGGAAATTATTAAAATTATTTTGCTTAAAAACGTTTACTACCTCATCCAGGCTGCCGCCTTGTGCACCTACTCCAGGTAAAAGTACGAACAAATTCATAAAAGAATCAACATTATTTTTTAATTCATCTAAATTAGTAGCACCAAATACAATTCCGCAATTTTTGTTTGTATTCCATTCATTAGCTTTTCCTATTACTTTCTGAAACAAAAAGCAACCATTTTTTAATTCCAACTTTTCAAAATCATTAGCCCCAAAATTTGAGGTTAAAGCAAGAATAAAATTTATTTTATCATTAAATCGTAAAAATGGCTCTAAAGAATCATACCCCATATACGGACTTAAGGTAGCCGCATCGACCATAAAACGATTATACATTGCATAGGCGTACATCTCGCTTGTGTTGCCAATGTCTCCTCTTTTTGCATCACCGATAATTAAAATATCCTGTGGTATGTATTCAATAGTTTTATGAAGTACATCAATGCCGGCTGCTCCGTCTCTTTCATAAAAGGCAAAATTTATTTTATATGCTGCGGCTTGAGCAGCAGTGTTATCTATAATAATTTTGTTGAACTTTAATATCGGATGATCTTCCTGGTGAAGGTACATTGGGATTTTTGAAATATCAGTATCCAAACCAACACAAATATGTTTCCCTTCTTTCAATCTACTAAATAATTTTTCCTGCGCTGTCATATATTTTTATGTGTATTGTTTTCTATTACGATAAATATTTGCTGCAACTCCAATTAAAAACATATTTACCAGGAGAGAGCTTCCACCAAAACTAAGGAATGGAAGAGGCAAACCTACTACCGGCATTATCCCAATTGTCATTCCAATATTGATAACAAAGTGGAAAAACAATAATGTTAGAATTCCAACAACAAGGAGGCTATGGAATTCACTTTTTTCTTTTGCGAGCCAGGTTATTTTTAACAAACGTAAAAATACAAACAAAAATAATGAGATTGTAATAACGCTTCCTATAAAGCCAAACTCTTCTCCAATTACACAAAAAATAAAATCGGTCCATTGTTCCGGAATAAATCTTAATTGTGTTTGATTACCGCTTAAAAATCCTTTTCCAAAAAAACCACCTGATCCTATTGCAACTCTTGCTTGTATGGCATTATATCCAGAACCAAGAGGATCTGCAGTTGGATCAAGAAAAGTTGCTATCCTGCGCTGCTGATGCGGACTCATTATATTATAAACAGATTCAAAGAAAAATCCAGCGGATAAATTAATTACAAATAACGAAGCGCTGAGAAAAAGATTTTTCTTAAAATATATTAATGCCAGAATTACCAACACTAAAACAGCAATAAAAATTGTTGTTCCGAACATATAAGCCAATACTACTATTGGTGGCGAAAGTACAACAAACAAACCGAATAAACTTATTCCTTTCCAATATAAGAGAGTTAAAATTATCGCCGCAAAAACAAATGTTGTTCCTACATCTGGTTGAAGTAGTATTAATATAATTGGTAATGTTCCAATTAAAAGCGCAATTACAATATCTTTTATTGATTCTATATTAGTTTTATCTCTGCTTAAAAAATAAGACAATAAAAAAATGACACCAATTTTTGCAAATTCCGAAGGTTGAAATCCAAACGGACCAAAGTCCAGCCAGCTTTTTGAACCATAGACTCTTCGTCCAATAAAAATAACTGCTATAAGAAATAATATGCTGAATAGGTAAGAAGGCAGCGGTAAAAGATTAATTATTCTTGTAGGAATAAAATAAACAATAAAAAAAACAACAAGAGCAAGTATTGCTGAATAAAGTTGTTTGTAAAAATTACCACCGGCTGTTGGATGATGTAAAGTTGAACTGTAAATTGCTAATAATCCAATTACAATCAGCAATAATGCAGAACCAACTAAAAGAATATCAAACTTATCTTCGAACTGATAATCAATTCGGGAGCGACGCCGTAATAACATTTTCTTCTGCTTTTTTAAGATTTTCAGGTGGATTCTTTTTTTTCAAATATTCCTGTATTACTGCTTTAGCAATTGGAGCTGCCCAAGTTGCACCAAATCCTGCATTTTCCACAAATACTGCCACAGCAATTTTAGGATCTTCATATGGAGCAAAACCAATAAACCATGCATGATCTTTACCATGTGGATTTTGTGCTGTTCCAGTTTTTCCTGCGACATTTATACCAGGCAATCTCACTCCAGTTGCTGTACCTGCCCCATTAACTACTAAGAACATCCCCTCTTTAACAATGTCCATTGTTTTTTTACTAACTTTAGTATCAACAATTGGAAAACTAAGAGGTACAAGTTTTTTATTTGCATCAAGGTAACCTTTAACTAAATGAGGTCTATATGATTTTCCATCATTAGCAATTAAAGATACATACTGTGCAAGTTGAAGAGGAGTAACGCTTAATTCCCCTTGTCCAATCCCTAAACTAACTATAAAACCTTTTGTCCAACCATTTTTACCATAACGTTTATTATAATATTCTGTCGAAGGTAAAATACCAGGCCTTTCTTCATTTATATCAATACCAGTTCTTTGACCAAAACCAAATCGTCTTCCATATTCTGACCATTTATCTAATCCAATTTTCAGAATCAATTGATAAAAGAATGAGTTGCAGGATTTTTCAATTGCATGAACTACGTTTAATGATCCGTGATTTCCACCATGGCATTTAAAAAATCTTCCAAAATAAAAACCACCCCCGCAATAAAAAGTATTTTCGGTAGTTATAATTCCTTCTTCCAATGCTGCTATGGCGGCTAATATTTTAAATGTGGAGCCAGGTGGATTAGCTGAAAGAGTTGCTCTGTTAAAAAGTGGTTTGTCCGGGTCGGCATTTATTTCCTGCCAAATATCTTTGGAAGTAACTGTAGTAAAATCATTAAGGTTGAATTCCGGCGAGCTAACAAATGCTAAAACTTCTCCTGTTTTTGGTTCAATAGCAACTAAAGCACCATTCTTTCCTTCAAATCCTTTTTCAGCAATACGTTGTATATCAGCATCAATTGTTAAAACTAAATCATCTCCTTTAATTGAATTTTTATCATTGATCCCTTCCTTAAACCTGCCAATTTCTTTACGCTTCGAATCAACCAGGATATATTTAATTCCTTTTTGCCCGCGCAAATATTTTTCATAAGTTTTTTCTATGCCGGCATTTCCAATAAAATCACCCATTTCATAATACTTGTCCGCTTCAAGCTGTTTTTTACCAACTTCCTTTGTATAGCCAAACATATGTGAACCTTTGATGCTGTCTTCATAAGCTCTTTCAAGCTCTACCATATAACTAACACCAGGAAGCTTTTCGGCATTCTCCTCAACCCAGGATACAACTTGAAAGCTAACATCACGCTGAATTCTAATTGGGATGTATTTAGAATAAATACTATTGTTGGTTAATATTTTTCCGATAAAGCCAGAATCGGAACCAAGAACAGTTTCTATAAGATGATCCAATTTTCTATCATAGATTGAAGGTGTAATAATCAATGTGAAGGAAGGTTTGTTATTAACAAGAACTTTATAATTTCTATCGTAAAAAACACCGCGCAATGGAGTTTGTACAATCCCTTTTATACTATTATCAGCAGATTGTTCGTCATAAATTCCCTGTTTGATAATTTGCATATTGAATAGTTGAATGACAATAATTGCGAATGTTCCAATCACAATTAAGAATAAAATCCTTCTTCTTAAATCGATTCCGGTATTTGTTTGGGTAGTCATGTATAAATCTTTTTTGAATAAAATATTATTAATGGAATTGCTATACAAGCCGAATATAAGCCCGGAAGAATTCCCTGTTCAAAAAATAACACAACAAAATTTGTTTGAAGTTCATTTGTTGAAAAGAAGGAATAGACAATTGAATCAAGCGTTCCTACAACTAAAATTATAAAAAGCAGCATAAATGATTTTATATTTTCATCTATTTTGTTTTCATTAAAAAAATAGCCGGCTACAAATCCGCTTAATGTTTTGGAAAACATCGCACTCCCAATTATTCCCCCAGAAAAAAGATCGAATAAAAGTCCAAACATACAACCTAAAATTATTCCGTTTAGTTGACCCATTTGAAGAGTAAAATAAACTAAAAGGATTAATATTAAATCTGGCGCTATCTGTCTGTAAGAAAGGAATGGAATTATTGTTAGCTGCAGAATTGCCAGAATAAGAAATAAAACTATTGCCTTAAAATATAATACACGCATTTATTTTGTTCTAAAAAGATTTAATTCCAAATTATTTTTTACTGTGCTTGGTATAAAACCAATTACAAAAATATTTTCAGCACGAATAAAATCCACATACGGAGTAACAATGATGTTATTAAACATTCCAGTTTTATCTCTTGTTCCTCCGGAAACTACTCCAACCGGAATTGAAGGAGGAAATTTTGTGCTGAAATCTGATGTAACAATTCGATCCCCAACTTCCATATCAAAAGATTTTGGAACATTTTTAATGATTAACTCGGCGCCATTCCATTCAATTATTCCATCGTAGCGGCTTCGTTGATTTTTTATAGCCAGCTTTAATTCGCGATGCATCAGGGTTCTAACTGAAGCATAATCTTTTGAAGTATTAACAACAATACCAATCAATCCTTGATCATTAATAACCGGCATACCAGGTTTAATATTTTCATTTATTCCTGCATTTATTACAAAATTTCCCTGCGATGCTGAAGCAAATTTTGAAATTATTTTTGCGGCAATCAACGGAAAAGCGGAAGAATCTTTTAATCCCAGCATTCGCTTCAATTCTTCGTTTTGAATTCCATACTCACGTAACCGGTTAACTTCCAGCATTAAACGAGCATTAACTTCTTTTATTCTGCTGTTTTCAAAACTGTTTTGAAATGGTGTTATGATATTTGAAAATGCCGAAGTTAGAATTGCAAAACTACTAAACGCAACGGATTTTACTTTTTTAACAGGAGGTTTATTGCTTTGTGAAAGTAAGATAAGACTTATCAACAATAAAACTACTAAAACTATGTATTCTTTAAAACCATTCCAGATTTTATTAAATAAGCTTAGCATCAATATCTTCTATGTCGTAGAAAAACTTTCGAGTACTTGTTAAAATTATCAATAGCTTTTCCTGCTCCTCTAACAACTGCAGTAAGAGGATCTTCCGCAATATGAACTGGTAGATTTGTTTCCATCCTGATTCTTTCATCTATTCCTTTTAATAAAGCACCACCACCAGTTATCATAACTCCACGGTCCAAAATATCAGCCGAAAGTTCTGGAGGCGTTCTTTCTAAAGATTGTTTAACAGCTTCAACTATCTGAACAATATTTTCATTTAAAGCTTCTCTAATTTCAACTGAACTGACTTCCGCAGTTTTAGGAACTCCACCGACCAAATCTCTTCCTTTAACCTGAACTGTAATTTCTTCCTTTAACGGAACAGCAGAACCAACTTCGCATTTAATTGCTTCCGCAGTTCTTTCCCCAATTAGCAGGTTATGATTTTTTTTGAAAAATTGCATAATTGCATTATTCATTTCATCACCGGCAATTCGAATCGATTCTTCGTTTACAATTCCAGCTAACGCAATTACAGCTATTTCCGTTGTTCCACCACCAATATCTATAATCATATTTCCAACTGGTGCTTCAACGTCAATTCCAATTCCAATAGCAGCAGCCATTGGTTCCGCAATCAGATGAACTTCTTTTGCACCTGCGTGCTCTGCGCTGTCTCTAACAGCTCTTTTCTCCACTTCAGTAACTCCGCTTGGAACAGCAATTACAATTCTCCGGCTGGATAGCATTCCACCGCTAACTTTTTTAATAAATGCTTTTATCATTCCCTCTGCAATTTCAAAATCGGCAATAACTCCATCGCGCATAGGGCGTGTTACTCTTATTTCTTTATGCTCCCTCCCCTGCATTTCTTTTGCTTTGTTACCAAGTGCAATTATTCTTTTTGAACTTCGATCGTATGCTACAATTGAAGGTTCATTAAGAACAATGCCTTTACCTTTTACATAAATTAATGTATTTGCAGTTCCTAAATCAATTGCTATATCAGTGGAGAAAAAGTCAAAAATTCCCATAAATCCTCTTAATGCTTAAAATTTCTTATTCCGGTAAATACCATCGAAAGATTTCTTTCATTTGCTGCTTGAATAACTTCACTATCTCTAACAGAACCTCCAGGCTGAATTACTGCTGTAACACCATTGTTAGCTATTTCAACCAGTCCATCTGCGAAAGGAAAAAAGGCATCTGAAGCCGCAACGGCTCCAGTTAAATCGTGTCCAAATTCCTTTGCTTTCATTGCACCAATTTTTGCAGAATCAACCCTGGACATTTGACCAGCACCTACACCTAAAACTTTTTGATCCTTAACATACACTATAGCATTTGACTTTGTGTGTTTGCATAAAATCCAGGCAAAAAGTAAATCTTCAATCTCCTTTTTAGTTGGATTATTTTTAGTAACTATTGTCAAATCATTTTCGCCAATTTTGGAATTATCTTTTCCCTGAGCAATTAAACCACCAGGAATATTCTTGAACATCATTTCATCATGTGGCAGAGATTTAAGAACTTTAACAATTCTTCTGTTCTTTTTAGTAAATAATAAATCAAGTGCTTCTTTTGTAAAATCCGGGGCGCATATAATTTCCAAAAATATTTCATTTAGCTTTGCAGCTAAAGTTTCATCTACTACCGAATTAAACGAAACTATTCCCCCATATGCAGAAACAGGATCACCTGAAAACGCTTTGTTGAAAGCATCTAAAACATTAACACTTGTTCCAGCACCACAAGGATTAGTGTGTTTAACAATCACACACGAATTTTCAGGAAGATCTTGAATAATTTCAACGGAGGCTACCAGGTCTATTATGTTGTTGTATGATATTTCCTTACCGTGTAAAATCTCAAAATAATTATCAAACTCACCAAAGAGAGATGCCTGTTGATGCGGGTTCTCTCCATATCTTAATGATTGGGTCAACTTATAATTTAATCTAATTGCTTCTTTGGGTTGATCAAAAGTTTTTTCTAAAAAGTTTGCTATGAGTGTATCGTAATATGAAGTATAAGAAAATGCTTCTGAAGCTAATTTTTCTTTTGTGTGGATACTAATCTCGCCAGTTTGAAGTTCAGAAATGAAATCCGAATACTGCTCTGGCTTAGTAAGGATAGAAATGAATTTATAATTTTTTGCAGCAGCCCGTATTAAACTTGGTCCGCCAATATCAATGTTTTCAATTTTAGTCACTAAATCAATATCCTCTCTATCAACTACTTTTGGGAATGGATAAAGATTAACACAAACAATATCTATTGGCATAATACCATTTTCTTTTGCTTCTTTCAAATCATTCTCAATATCTCTTCGCATAAGAATGCCGCCAAATATTTTTGGTTGGAGAGTTTTTACTCGTCCAGAAAATATTTCTGGAAATGAAGTGAAGTTACTTATCTCAGTACAAGGAATATTATTTTCAATAATAACTTTTGCGGTGTTACCAGTTGCCAAAATCTCAAAGTTTAAACTAGCAAGGTTCTTTGCAAACTCAACTATCCCAGTCTTATCAGATACACTTATCAAAGCAAACTTTTTCAATAAATCCTCAGAACCTTTAGTTTATAATAAAAACTCTATTTTCAGTTATTAAAATTTTATCTTCCGATATTTTTTTAATTACAAATGGAAGAAGTTCATGTTCAACTTTCAAAACTCTTTCAGCAATATCTTCGGGGGTCTGCACATCAGAAATGTCCACTGCCTTTTGTGCAATTATTTTTCCATGATCATAAATTTTATCAACAAAATGAACTGAAGCGCCGGATATTTTAGCTGAAGAATTAAATACAGCTCGATGAACATTTAATCCATACATCCCTTCACCACCAAATGAAGGAAGTAGCGCTGGATGAATATTTATAATCCGGTTCTGATATTTTTCAACTATTTCATCAGGGATTTTTTTTAAGAATCCTGCAAGCACAACTAAATCAATTTCAAGTTCATCAAGTAATTTAGACAGACTCTCAAACTTAATATAACCAGCTTTTTCATATTTACTAACGAAATAAAAAGGAATTGAATTAGCTTTGGCTAATTCAACTGCAAGACATTCGTCCTTATCCGAAAAAAGAGCTTTTATTTCGATGTTTAGATAGTTGCTGGATTTGGCATTTAGAATTGCCCTTAGATTTGAACCTCGTCCAGAAACAAATACTGCTAATCTTAACATATTTAACTATTCAACGTGGTAAAAATTAGTTAAATCGCCTTTAATAATCAATGTAAACAATAGCATCTCAAAAACAATTAAATATAAAATGAAAGAAAAATAATCTTAGTAAAACATTAAATCGAGAGTTTTATCTTTAAACCATTTATAAAAGCCGTTAGTTTTGTTTGATAATCATAATCAGTTGAACTTTCTGCTTTTTCCAGGTAGTGGGTTGCTTCACTTTTATTATTTAATTTTACAAAAGCTCTGGCAATATAATATTCGGCAAATGGTTTAATCCAGGTTTCTCCGGATACATTATAACTGCAAGCTTTAATTCCATATTCAACAGATTCCTGAGTTCTTCCAAGTTCAAAACAAACATCGCTCAAATAAAGATTCACTTCTGCTTTAAGTTTTTCAGAATTTAATTTTGGCAATAAAGTCGTAAGGGAATCAAATGCTTCTTTAAATTTTCCTGATTCAATCAAGTTGGAAGCTTTAAGCGAACTAATTTCATTATCTGATAAAGTTCTATCAAAATAGATTTCGCTTTTGCGTTTTGCATAAAGATCATCCTGAATATCAAGATTTCCATTCCTTGCAAGTATATAATATTTTTTACCTTCGTCTCTTCTATCAGTAAGTTCATAACAGATCGCTATTCGGTAGTAAGCAATACCAGAATAATCAGTTTCTGTAGATGAAGAAAGAAATTTATTATAGTAATTAATTGCAGAATCAAAATTGTTTTTCCTAAATATAATTTCCCCAACTAAAAAATTTGAAAAAGCAGTTACTTGCTTAAAATTAGGATTATTTATTTTTATTATCTGTCTAAGGATTTTTTCAGCTTCAGTTGGTTTTTTACTTTTGATTAATACAACTGCATAGGAATACTGGAAAAGAACATTTGCAGGGAATTCCTTTACTAATTGTTTAAGATATCCGAGTGAGGTGTTGTAATCAATGAGTGTCTCAGAATAAATTTGGGACAAGTAATATGCAGCTTCTGTTTTAGAAAAATTTCCGTTTCTGTATGCCCATTTCAAATAATTTATTCCTTCTTCCCTGTTTCCGGAAAGTCCCGCGATTTTTAGTGCCCATTTAAAAACGCCTGGTACAAGGCTTAATGCGTAATTAAATAAACCTAAACCTAGGTAAGCATCATACATTTTAGGATTTTTTTCTAAAACTTCTTTTAAATATTTGTTCGAATTTTTTACCGCCCAAACAGAACTTAACTGGCTGTTGGATTTCATCAACGCCATTGCTCTAAATCCATAATTTGCGCCAAGTACATAAAGTGCGGTTTCATCTTCGGCATTTTCTTCAATAATTTTTTGTGCTTTTTCAATTGCAATGTCAGAAAACTTAAAAAACTTATCATAGTCATCTTTGTCTTTATTGCTCATATAAGTCCAAAGGTATATGCTTGATTTATAATGGTATCCTCTGGGATCATTTGGATTTTTAGAAATAATTCTATCAAAAGCAGCCTCTGCTTTTTCAAGCTGGAAATTATATGAATAATCTAATCCTTGTTTTATCAGATTATTTATTTCTGATTGCCCGAAAAGTTTAAGTGATAAACTACAGATTAAAAAAGTGAGAACAATTTTTTTCATCAACTTAATGCTTTAATACTTTGTGAATAAATGAGGGAGGCTTTTACGAATTCTCTAAACAGAGGATGTGCTTTTGTAGCTCGTGATTTCAATTCAGGATGAAACTGGCATCCAACAAACCATGGATGATTCTGTAATTCAATCATCTCAACCAGTAATCCATCCGGCGATAAACCGCTGAAAATCATACCATTCTGTTCCAGCACTTCTCTAAAATCATTATTTACTTCAAAACGATGTCTATGACGTTCCGAGATTTCTATTGAATTATAAGCTTCAAATGCTTTGGTGTTTTCTTTTAAGTTACAAGGATATGCACCCAATCTCATCGAGCCACCAAGGTTTTTTACTTTTTTCTGGTCTGGCATAATATGAATAACATTATACTTATTTTTTACAAACTCCGCGCTGTTAGCTTTTTTAATTCCACACACATTACGGGCATAATCAATTACAGCGCACTGCAAACCAAGGCATATTCCAAAGAAGGGAATTTTGTTTTCCCTTGCAAATTTAATTGCCATAATTTTCCCTTCAATACCGCGCTCACCAAAACCACCGGGAACGAGTAATCCACTCATTCCTTCCAAATACTTTTCAGCTCCATCTTCTTCAATTTGTTCTGAATTAATAAATTTCATCCTTACTTTAGCATCGTTTTCTGCACCAGAATGAATAAAAGCCTCGCTGATACTTTTATATGCATCTACAAGATCTGTGTATTTACCACATACTGCAATATTAATTTCTTTTGATGGCTGTTTTACCTTTCGTACAAATTCCACCCATTCTTCAATTTTAATTTTGATGTCCGGCAGTTTAAGTCGTTTAAGCACAATCCTATCAAGTTTTTGCTTTTTTAAAACCAACGGAACTTCATAAATGGTAGAGCAATCAAATGCTGAAATAACAGATTTTGCATCAACATTGCAGAAAAGAGCAATCTTTTCTTTTAATTCATTGGCTATTTCTTTTTCAGATCGGCAGACTAAAATGTTTGGTTGTATACCAAGCGCAAGCAAATTTTTAACGCTATGTTGAGTTGGTTTAGTTTTTACTTCTCCTGCAGAATTAATATAAGGAACAAGTGTAACATGAATACTTAATGCGTTCTTTCTCCCAACTTCCATCATTAGTTGCCTCATGGCTTCAATAAATGGAAGACTTTCAATATCACCTACAGTACCACCAATTTCAGTAATTACAATATCATATTCGTTAGTTTCACCAAGCTGACGCATCCTGTTTTTAATTTCATCAGTTATATGTGGAATTACCTGAACAGTAGCTCCAAGATAATCTCCACGCCTTTCTTTGGAAATAACATTAAAATAAACTTGCCCGGTAGTAGTGTTATTTGCTTTAGACATATTAACGTCAAGAAATCTTTCGTAATGTCCAAGGTCCAAATCCGTTTCAGCGCCATCATCTGTAACATAAACTTCGCCATGCTGAAAAGGATTCATAGTTCCAGGATCAACATTGATGTACGGATCGAATTTTTGGATAGTTACACTAAATCCACGTTGTTTTAGCAGCAATCCAAGTGAAGATGCAGTTATTCCTTTGCCTAATGATGAAACTACACCACCAGTTACAAATATGTATTTAACTTTCTTTTTATACGCCATCGATATGAAAATCCTTGTTGCAAAACTAATTTATTTTGCATTCAAACATATCTAAAAAAAATAAAACCTGCTATATGAAGAATAGAAAGTAAGATGAAATTTTAAAGTTTTATTTTACGAAGTTTACTTTTGGCAGGAATTCGAACATTAAATTTCATTTGCTATTAATTCTGCTGCAATTCTCCCACTTTTTACCGCTCCTTCTATTGTGGAAGGAAGCCCGGTATTCGTCCAATCACCTGCCAGAAAAAGATTTTTAATTTTAGTATTAGCGTTTGGTCTTGAATTTAAAATAGCAGGTGAAGGAACGAATGTAGCTCGTTTTTCTTTAATTATTTTATAATTTGAAATTAGACTATTGTTGAAAAAAGCGAAATAGTTATGAATTTCTTCTACTACAACTTTATATATTTTTTCTGAGTTAAATTCTATCATTGCGCCAGCATCGCTTATTACAATTGTAATATGTTTTCCATGATTAAATATCCAGTGAACCTTTGAATCAATTAATCCATAAAACTTTTCTTTAAATGGATTTTCATTTAGCCAAATATGAACTGTAAGAATTGGTGAATAATCAAATTTCAAATCGCTTAACAAATAATCAGAATCTAAAAACATTTTTTGGAAAGAGTGAAATGGAACGGCAGAAACTACAAAATCAAATCCATCAACAGGTTTATTATTTACAATAACAGATTTTACCTTTTCATTCCGTATTTCTATGTAAGAAACTCTGCTCGATAAATTTATTCCACCATTATGGTTGTTTAAAAAAGCACTTGCATTGTTGCAGTACATCTCACTTAAACCAGTTTTGGGTAATAGGATTGAAGCAGATTTGTTTCCCTTTAAAAACATTTTTTTAAGGATATCAATAAATATTTTTGCTGATGCTTTTTCCAGATTAGTATTAAGTGTACCAACAACTAAAATATCCCAGAATGCTTTTATTGTTCTGTCATTCTGATGATTATCATCCAGCAATTCTTTTACAGTTAGATTATTTAATGATTCACTTGGAGTCCCCAGTAATTTCAAAAAAAATTTGATAATGTTTACTCTGTCAGTAAACTTAATTGCTTTATAAGATAATAAACCAGCAAGAAGGTTGAAGGGGTAGAACTTTGATTTTGATATTAGTGGAACAACACCAGAATACTTATCAACAAAATTTATTTCCAGCTTATCCTGATAATAAATATTATTTAATGCTCCAATCAATTTTAGAAAATGAATTGTTTCTTTATAACAGCCCATCAGGATGTGCTGCCCATTATCTATTACATCCCCAGTTATATCATCAAAGAAAGAATATGCTCTACCGCCAAGTTTGGGTGATGCTTCAAAAAGTTCTACATTAATACCAACATTTGCCAAATGAACTGCCGCTGATAAGCCAGCAAATCCACCTCCGACAATAACAACTTTTTTCATGAATAAACTAAACTATACTTTGCCCAAACTCCAAGGGATATTCCAACCTTTTCGAATTTTGATACTTTAATTTTCTTATCGAATACGTTGAAATTTTTATCTTCAATTTTCTGAAGCAATTTAGAATAGATATGCTGCATAGCTCTTGCAGCAAACATAGCGGGTTTATCTTCAATTGTAAGGTAATGGTTTGCACGATCAAAAAAATCTTTAGCACGCAATGCTTCATAATTCATCAGAGCAACAAAATTGGCATTATAAACGCTCTTAAATAATTCGCTTTCCGTGTAGCTAAACTTATTCATATCTTCCTGCGGCAGATAAATTCTTCCATTCTGAGCATCAGATTTTACGTCTCGTAAAATATTTGTAAGCTGAAGAGCGTACCCAAGATTAACTGCAAAATCTTTCGTGGATTTATTTTTATATCCAAAAATTTCTATACACATTAAACCTACAGTTGAAGCCACGCGATAACAATAGAGAAGAAGATCATCAAATTTAATATAACGTTTATTTTGGAGGTCCATCTCCATACCTTTGATAAGCTCAAAGAAAGGCTCTATTGGAATATTGAATTGTTGGACAATTTTAATCAGTTTATTAAAAAGGAAAAATTCAGAATTACCGGATAATGATTTCTCCAGTTCAACTCTCCACCTTCGTAAACGTTCGTACTTAATTTCTTCGGTTACATCTTCATCATCAACAATATCATCGGTCTGCCGGCAGAATGAGTAAACAGTATTCATTGCATCTCGTTTTGGAGCAGGTAATAAGCTGAAAGCATAATAAAAACTGCTTTTACTTTCTTTTGCAATATTTTTTGTGGAGTCTATCAATCTAAAATCTTTTTAATGAACTAATAAATATTTTCATATAATCAAATTTAGTTAAAACTGGTCTAATGTTAAGTACATTGTAATCAAATTCTACAATTTTTTCCAGTATTTTTTCGCCCCCTAAAATTGTACATCCTATTTCATATTTCAATCTTTTAGGTAGGTAATGAATTAAAGAATACCCATCCGTAAAAAGATTGAGAATACGTTGAACTTGAAATTTAATTAACGCTATAAATTTCGAGTTACCTTCTCTTAAAACAAATTCCTTTTCAGTAATATAATAAGCTGCCAGTTCATCTTCCGGAATATATATCCTGCCCTTCTGATAATCTATGCTTAAATCCTGTAAAAAATTTGTTAATTGCAGGGCAGTACATATTGAATCTGAATATCCGAATAATTTGTCGTTTCGAATATTAAAAAGTTCTAAAATCAATCTTCCAACAGGATTTGCGGAATACTTACAATAATCGAGTACTTCCTGAAAATCTTTATAACGTTTTTTAGTTAAATCCTGTTTAAATGCCTTAATCAAATTTGTAAAATGAACCGGACTTAGCTTCATATCATTAATTGTTGCAGTTAAAGCTTTCCAAAATGGTAATGAAAATTTTCCTTTGAGAGCAAAATTAAATTCCGATTCATATAAATTAAGTTTCGCCAGCCTATCATCTTCAGAAAAATTTCCTTCATCAGCAATGTCGTCTGCCTGGCGGGCAAATTTATAAATAACTGCAATGTGTTTTCTTAAATTTTTGGGAACAAGAAATGAAATAACCGGGAAATTTTCATAATGAGTTGTGGCAAACCGAATGGCATTTTTATATTCCTCATTGAGGATCTCATCATTCATTTACATCTGCAGTAATTTTAAGAAGTATTCTATTTTAAGCTTACTCGTACAAAATTTAGAATTCAAAATCCAGCGTTATAAGTATTTTATTTGTGCCCGAAGGGGGACTCGAACCCCCACCCACGTACGTGGACTAGACCCTGAACCTAGCGCGTCTACCAATTCCGCTATTCGGGCAATCATTATTTAATGTTTTTTAAGAACTCTTTTCCAATTCCAGATTTGAAGTAAATTTCTCTTTTTCTTGCTTCAATTCTGGTTGAACATTTTTCTTTATAAATTATAACAAATGGTCTGTATGGTTTTGTTGTTCTTTCATAACCATTATTATGTCTGTTAAGCCGTTCATCAAGATTGCTGGTTAAACCTACATAAATGTAATTCCTAACTAAACTTTTTATTGCATATACTGTATACATAAACTTAGCGCGCCTGCCTGGCGGTAGACAAGTCTACCAATTCCGCCATTCGGGCAATCATTATTTCAAATCTCGATTCAAATATAATTATTAGAATCCAGTGGTGCAATTTACTTTTATAATTGAAGAATAATTACTACGTAACGTTACGCAAAAAATTATAATTGTTATATTGATCGGAGCGAAATATCTCAAATCAGTTTAAAATCGAGGTGTTGAGATTCTTCACTCTGTTCAGAATGACAATTTTGCGTAATGTGACTTACTAATGTATATCGCATGGTGGTGGTAAATTATTTCTATTAATTATGTCAGATACTTTTTCCGGACAAGATTCTTTAGCTAATCTTGGTGAACCACGTTGAATGCTTTCTAAACAAAATTGCTCTGTTACTACATCATCGGTTAATTCAAAATACTTTAATGGCATTTTTACTTCATCATAAACTCCCTGCATAAACTTTGCCCAAATTGGTGCAGCAGCTTTCGCTCCTTGCCCATACCATCCAGTAAAGCTAACTCTCCTGTCATCAAATCCTACCCAAACTCCGGCAACTAATTGTGGTGTAAATCCAATAAACCAGGCATCACCAAAATCCTGAGTTGTACCAGTCTTTCCAGCTGCTGGACGATGGAAAAATTGACGAACTCCTGCACCGGTTCCGTAATCTACAACAGTCTGCATCATATCTGTAACGATTGCAGCAGTAGTTGGAGAAATTGCTTCGTATATTTTATTCGGGTAGAATTTATCAATTAGAATTCCGTCTCGGTCTTCAATTTTTAATATTGAAATGGGAGAAATGTAAATACCTTTGTTGGCAAGCGTAGCATAAGCTGACGTTAATTCAAGAGGAGAGACCTCAGAAGTTCCAAGTGCTATTGAAGGAACAAGATTAAGACGACTGTTTATCCCCATCTTCTTTGCAATTTCACCAATCTTGCTAAGTGGTGCATAATCCTGGATGATTAATCTCGCTGTAATAATATTAAGGGAATTTTTCAAAGCATCTCTAAGCATAGTGTAACCACCGGTGCTGCCATCACTATTGGATGGAGACCATCCGTTAAAATCAAATGGTTGATTTAAAACAGAAAATGCCGGGTAGAGTCCATTATCAATCGCTGTACTATAAATTATTGGTTTGAAAGATGAACCAGGCTGCCTTCGTATTCCTGTAACGTGATTAAGTCCATATTGAAAATTTTGATTCTGACCGCCAATCATTGCTTTAATATATCCGTTAGTCGGATCTATTGCTACAAAACCAACTTCAATTGTTTGCTCAGCAATCTTTACTGAATCAATAAACTTTGGATTGTATCGTAATCTCCTGTAAACTTCAGATTTATCCTCTTGGTTTTTTGCTGATAAATATCTTTGATCATTCCTTACAGCTTTTTCAACAATTGCATTAAGTATATCTCTGCGATTGTTCCAATTCCATGCTTTGTTAAATAATATTTGATATTCCTTTAAATGATTTGCAGCTACTTTGTTAGCAACCTGCTGCATTCGAGAATCGATAGTAGTGTAGATATTCAAACCATCTCTGTATAAATCGTATCCATATTTATCAGACATTTTTTCCATTTGTTGACGGACATATTCCATAAAGTGAGGAGCAATTGTTGCATAACCACCAATGCGTTCGCTGCCTAATTCAATCGGTTTACTCCTTAAACGTTCATACAAGTTCTCTTCCATGTAACCAGCAACAACCATATTGTGCATTACAAGATTTCTCCGCTCTAAAGCATTCTCATATTTATTTACAGGATCGTAGTTAACTGATGATTTTAGTAAAGCCACCAACAAGGCGGATTCTGGTATTGTAAGATCTTTAGCGTTTTTATGAAAGAAAATATGAGAAGCTGTTTCTACACCAAAGGCACTTCTACCAAAGTAAGATACATTAAGATACATTTCTAAAATTTCTTTCTTTGTATATGTTTTTTCTATTTGAATAGCAGTAACCCATTCACGCAATTTTCTAACAAATGTATCAAATGAGTTTTCATTTTTTATTTTAAGATTGTAAAGATTTTTTGCAAGCTGCTGTGTTATTGTGCTAGCGCCTTCGTGCAAAGATAAACTGAAAACATTTTTAACCATTGCTTTAAAAAACCTTGCAACATCAACACCCCAATGATCATAAAAATTTCTATCCTCAGTGGCAATCAAAGCGTTTATTAAATGATTAGGTATGCTATCCACACGAGCTTCTATACGATTTTCAATGAAGAATTGTCCAATCAGTTCTCCATCAACTGAATAAACTTTGCTTGCAAGAACCGGTTTTGGATTTTCGAGCTGCTCTAAAGATGGTAACCCCTGAAAAATGTAGGCACCAAAGAAAATAAGAATTATAACTATTGAAATAGCAACCGTTAAAATTATTTTTCTTTTTTTATCATCGCGATTGATTGACTTTTTCCAATTATCCGATGGAGAAAACATTTTACTCATTTTAATTCCAATCTCTAATTTCAAATTTATTGTCGGAAAAAATTCCATAACAAGGTTGAGACAACCAGGAACCTAGATTTATATAAGTCCCCTGCTTATATTTTTTGTTTGCCCGATAGTGCGAGTGGCCCATTAACACATAATCAAAACCATCATCAATTTTTAGTTTGGCTGCTTCAAATAATCCATCAATTTCCCCATAATGTTTTTGTGTAGTATAACCTCTACTTGTTTGACTTGTTTTACTTGCAAGGGCAATGCCCCAATCCGGGTGAACTACGGAATAGATTTTCTGAACAACTTTATTGCGCAAAATCTTCTTCAATATTTTATAACCAAGATCATTATTTACCATCCCATCACCATGAGCTAAAAAGAATTTTTTTTTGTTCAAAATTATTTCAAATGGATTTTCATACAAAATGCATCCAATTTCTTTAGTAAAAAAATCGCGATGAAGAAAATCGTGGTTGCCAATCAGGTAATGTATTTTAACATTATTTTCCGAAATGTTCTGGAGTGCGGTTAACGTTCTGAAAAACCCTTTCTGGTAAACTCTTTTATATTCAAACCAGTAGTCAAACAAGTCGCCAAGAATAAAAAGTTCTTTTGCTTCTGTTAACGCAAATTCCAAAAACTTAACAAGAAGCCTTTCCTTTTTATCTTCAAGTTCTTTCGATTGAAGTCCAAGATGTATATCGGAAATAAATAAATAACTATCGTTCACTTATTTGCCATAAAATTATTTTAAATAATCTTCCTTTTGAATCTTTGCCAATAACCAGTTGTTCGGATCAATCAATATGTCTTTTATCTTCATAGAAGTTGATAATTTAAATGTTTGTTCTTTTTTATCCACATAAAAAACTTTTTGAAAACTTTCTTCATCATTTTCTGTTTTTACCATAACCTCAAGCGGGAATTTATAAACTGAATAATCTTTCTGTACTTGTTTAACAGTAAGAGTCATTTCATTTTCAGTGGAATCGATTGATTTTATACTAAAGTTGTACTTTAATTTTATAATTCCTTCACCTTCAAAAACCCATTGCTTAAAGAAGAAATCCAAATCTTTTCCACTAATGCGTTCACACAGTTTTATAAAATCATAAGTTGATGCATTTCCATATTTAAAATCTTTGTAATACTCTTTTAAGATTGTAAAAAATGTTGAATCACCAACCTCAAACCTAAGCATATGAAGTGTCCAGGCACCTTTACCATAAACGGTTGAGCCAAACATATTTATTGGATTATAAAGTGTTCCAGCAAAGTTATCCTGAAATTTTGAAAGCATTGTGGATTTGTAAGCATCAAATCCAGCTTTATGTTCAGCATACAAAGCTTCTGAATAAGTAGCAAATCCTTCGTTCAGCCAAATATCTTTCCAGGATTTAAGTCCAACTGCGTCTCCCCACCATTGATGAGCTAATTCGTGAATATAAAACTCGCTAAACATTTTATTTCCATTAAGAAAGTTGGAACCAATCCCAGTTATTGTTTGATGTTCCATAGCACCCAATTGCCACAAAAATTCTGCAACTCCATATTTTTCTTTTGGGAACGAGTACACACCAAACTTTTCCTCAAAGAATTTCATAATCTCCGGATGTTCATCAAAATCTTTTTTTGCCATTTCTAAATGCTCCGGGAAAGCGTAGTAATCGAAATTAAATTTATCGTTACTTATGCTTGTATATTCCTGCTTGAAATATTTATAATCTGCTGAATAAATACAAACCAGGTATGTTGAGATTGGATAAAATGTTTTCCAGTGATAAGTTCTTCTTTCTTTATTTGTAATTACTTCAATCAATTTTCCATTTGATATAGAAATCTTAGAAGAATCATTTGTAATTTGAATATCAACTAAGGCTTTATCATCCGGAGTATCATTACATGGATACCATGTGGAAGCATAAATCGGTTCACTTAAAGTATAGGATACAGATCGGTTATTAAATTTATCAAACACAAATGAAGCAAACCCCTTTTTCTTAGGTGTACCTTCATAAATTATTCGAACATTAAATGTATCAAATTCAGTAGCAGCCACTGGAATTGAAAGAGTTGTACCAGTAAAAAAGAAATTGCTAATTGTTTTTTCATTTAAAGTAATTCTTTTGATGTCAAAGTTATCATAAAAATTCAAATCGATCTGATTCACATTTTTATCCTTAAATAATCCAGTTATTGTAACATCACCTTTAAGGAGTTTTTCTTCAGGATGTAGATCGAATATTAAATTATAATGAAGGATGTCCAACGATTTTTGTTTATTTGTTATATAAGTGTCCGGAACATCATTACCGAATAATTCTTCTCCCCATTTACTTTCTGCAAAGCCGGAATAATAAACCACAAACTTTAAAGGATTATAAATTACTTTCCATGCAGCGAAAAGAGAAATATTGAGTGCAATAACAAAAACAATTCTAAGCAATTTACTTGTCAGGTTAAATTTCCTTAATTCAGATAAAATTCAGTTGTAAATTTATGAAATTAGTTTGACAAGTAATATTTGGTATTCCAACTAAAATATTTTTCCCAGATTGGCAACATTACCGATCCGAATATACCTGAATAAATTGACTCCGATAAATCAAATAAATACTTGTATTTTAAAATATCTGCTTTTTCAAATATTAAAAGTGCGATTGCCAATAAAGTATTTTTTGAATATATTACTCAAAAAATTTGTAGGTAGTTTATGTTATTTGCAGGTTCAGCATTATTAAGGGATACTGTTACAATGATTCTTGCAGGTGGACAGGGTGAAAGACTTGCCCCCTTAACAAATGTAAGAACTAAACCATCTGTGCCATTTGGAGGGAAATATCGTATCATCGATTTCACTCTTTCCAATTGTCTTAACTCTGGCTTAAGAAAAATTTATGTACTCACTCAGTACAAATCAGATTCTCTCAATCAACACTTATACGAAGCGTGGAATATTTTCAACCCGGAACTTGGTGAATTTATTTATTCTATCCCACCGCAGCATAAAGTCGGCGGCGATTGGTATATGGGAACTGCTAACGCAATTGAGCAGAATGCAAATTTAATTACTGGAAATAGAAGCAAATGGCTCCTTGTACTTTCTGGCGACCACATTTACAAGATGGATTATTTAAAGATGCTTCATTACCACGAAGATAGAAACGCTGATGTTACATTGGCAGCAATTGAATTTCCGAAAGATGAAGCTGGAAGATTTGGAGTAATGAGCCTTGAGCCTGATTATAAAGTTACAGGATTCCATGAAAAAGTAAAGGATCCACCTACTATACCGGATAAGCCTGGTTACTCTTTTGTAAATATGGCAATATATGTTTTCGATTCCGACAAATTGATTCAAGTATTTAAGGAGATGGAAGAAAAAAAAATCCCCCGAATCGATTTTGGTAAACATGTTCTTCCTTATATGGTAAAATCTGGTTATAATGTTTTTGCATACAAATTTGAAGACGAAAATAAAAAGAGTGAATTATACTGGAGAGACATTGGAACATTGGATAGTTATTATGCTGCCAGTATGGACTTAATTTCTGTTAGTCCTGCTTTTAACCTCTATAATCATGAATGGCCATTAAGATCAGCAACAGTTCAATCGCCACCCGCAAAAACACTTTCCCACGAAGGAGAAAGAGTTGGCAGAAGTCTTAATTCCTTAATTTGTGATGGAACTATTATTTCCGGAGGATTAGTTGAAAGATCTATTGTTGGATCAAACGTAAGAGTTAATTCTTATTCTTATGTAACGGATTCAATCATCTTTGATAACTGTAATGTAGGAAGGCATGCCCGCATCAGAAGAGCAATAATTGATAAAAATGTAATAATCCCGGAAGGATATGAAATTGGATTTGATCCTGATGAAGATAGAAAGAAATTTACAGTTTCCGAAACAGGTATTGTTGTAATACCTAAAAATTCTGTGCTAACAAAATAAAGGGAACAATAAAAGAAACTACTAAATGCCATCCTTTATAGTGGGATGGCATTTCTATTTTTAGTTATGAAAGAAGATTTTAAATCAAAATTAGAAACGCTACCTAATAAACCAGGTATTTACCAGTTCCTAAATGATAAAGGAAAGGTAATTTATGTTGGCAAGGCTAAAAGTTTGAAAAGCAGGGTAAAATCATATTTCCAAAATTCAGTTCTCTCTCCAAAAACAAAAGCTCTTGTTGATAAGATTTATGATCTTCAAATGATTATTACAGATACTGAAATAGAAGCGCTTGTACTAGAAAATAACCTGATCAAACAATTCACACCTCGTTATAACATTAACTTAAAGGATGATAAATCTTTCCCATATATTGTAGTAACTAACGAACCTTATCCGAGAATTTTTCCTACAAGAAACATAGTTAAGGATGGTTCAAAATATTTCGGTCCTTATACAGAAGTTAAAGCAATGAAATATTCTTTAAGGATGATAAACGATATTTTCAAAATAAGAAACTGCAATTATTATATTGATCAGGAAGTAATTGATAAAAAGAAAATTAAAGTATGTCTTGAGTATCATATAAAAAAATGCGATGGACCTTGCGAAGGATTGATTTCTCAAATATCATATAACGAAATGGTGAATGAAGTTACTAAAGTGTTAAGCGGAAAGTTTAATGACTTACTTAAAGATCTGAATGAGAAAATGCAAAAAGCTTCTTCAGAATTTAATTTTGAAGAAGCAGCGCAAATTCGGGATAAAATTGAGCAGCTTAAAATATATTCATCAAAGCAAAAAATGGTTACAACCGACTTTGTTGAACGTGACATTATCACAGTTGCATATGAAGGAAAAGAGGCTACTTGCTCTATTCTAAATATTCGAGATGGTAAAATAGTTGGTAAAAAACAATTGAAATTAGGTCTTGAAGGACAAGAAGAAATAACTGAGGTATATTCTGCTGCAATTAAATTTTATTATAATGAATTGGTTGAAGTACCAAAAGAAATTGTTGTTGAAGTAGAACCGGATGAAATGGAAACTCTTACAGAATGGTTAAATACAATATCAACGAGAAGTATAAAATTTACAATCCCTAAAAATAGTGGAGAATTGAAATCGCTTGTAAATATGTGCAAGCAAAATGCAATTCTTCAGTTAAAGGAAATTCAATTACAAAGAATGAAACGGGATGGAAATTTGCCATTTGTTTTGGAGGCACTTAAAAGAGATTTACATCTTCCTGCCCTTCCAAGAAAAATTGAATGCTTTGATATTTCTAACTTACAAGGAACAGATACCGTTGCCAGTATGGTGGTTTTTGAAAATGGAAAACCGAAAAAGAGCCAGTACCGAAAATATATTATTAAAAATGCGGAAGGTCCTGATGATTTTGAAAGTATGCGAGAAGTAATTACAAGAAGATACTCAAAATTAAAAGAAACAAATGAACCTCTGCCTGATTTAATTATGGTTGATGGTGGTAAAGGACAACTTTCCAGTGCAGTTGGAATTCTGAACAGTTTTGGTTATTCAAATTATAATATTATTGGTTTAGCAAAACGTCTGGAAGAAGTGTTTCACCCTGGTATATCAGAAGCTCAATCAATTCCCAAGACTTCATCAAGTTTAAAATTACTCCAACAAGTACGAGATGAAGCTCACAGATTTGCAATCACATTCCATCGATCAAGAAGAGATAAACGAACTTTAACTACTGAACTGCTTGAAATAAAAGGGATCGGGAATAACACTGCGGAAAAATTGCTTAAAATATTTGGCAGTTTAAGTATTATTAAAAAAATATCATTTGAAGAATTGCAGAAAGCTGTGGGTAATTCTAAAGCTAACTTGCTGATTAATTATTTTCAAAAGGTTGATGAGGCTACCAATAACTAAGATTCTTTGTTGCCCTGCTTATAATTTTCCTTCAATTCAATTCTCATAATATAAAATGCCAGGATAACTAACTACACAAGCATTGTACTTGCCGCTGCTTCCTTCCGGATCTGACGGGGTTAGGCACTAACTTGTCAATTAGGTCCTGGCAATTTAGAATGAAAACTTTTAACTAAACAATGACAATTTAAAACGTTATAAAATTAATCAATTTTCATTTAGTGGAGCTAAGCGGGATCGAACCGCTGACCTGTTCGTTGCGAACGAACCGCTCTCCCAACTGAGCTATAGCCCCAGTTTTGGTTTTAAGCTAAAAACACAGTTTTGCTTTACTTCTTATTGTGACATAAATCAGACTGTGTACTAAGTGTTTAATGCCTTAATACACTCCTTAATACTCACTATTTCACTACATAAAGAACATAAAAAAGAAATAGCCCAAAAGGAAAAATGAAGGAGTCAAAGCCTTATAAAACCTTTCGAGCTATTTCATTAACAAACTCATTTTTTTGACTTTCCATTTTATTTTCATTGGGAACTTAAGGATTATTTCAAGTAAGATCAATGTTCTTTTTATATAAAAATTGTTTTATTTTTATGTTATCTTTATTTCAAAATGTTGGAAACCTGATGCTAAATTTAACCTGGTTAAACGATATTGACTTAATACCTACACTTCAAGGAGATCCTAAAGCAATCGCTGAAACTTGCGGATCCGAAACGTTAATAAAACTTATCGAGAATGACTTCACTAAAATGAAATTTTACATTCCAGCAAATGCCCTTGATGATGCTAAAAAAATGTATGTGAGAAAATTCTACGATGGAAAGAACTTGAAAACTCTTTGCCGTATGTTAAAAGTTTCTGATTCACAAATATATAAATGGATCAGCGAACCAATGAATCCTACAAAATAGGGACTGATTATGTTAACACCAAATGAACAAAAACAGCTTGACGAAGCAAAGGCAGAATTACAAGCTATCAGATCAGACCCGAACATTGACCAGGTAACCAAAAAATCTTTTGTCGAATTATATGAAGGTTCAGTTCGATATTGGGAAGCCATCGACAAATTAACACCTGAACAGAAAAGCCAGCAACTTAAAGCCGATAAACGATTATTAAAAAGAATGGATGCCGAAAGTTTAGGCTCAATAGTGATCCATAACGAAGACTGATTTTTAATCTGGATCAGTGTATGCAACTCCAATTTGTTATTAAAAAGGCATTGATTCAGTTTCATAATAATTATTAACCCGTCCAATATCGATTTTATTTTTTGTGTAAAAAGGTTTGTAAACGGATTCAATTTGTTTTATATCGTAGCCTGTAGCAATCTCTTTGAATTGCCCACTCTCTGTCATCTCTAAAATAAATTCTTTTCTACTATTTTTAGAATGCCTGGTAACTTCCAACTTGCATGCAAAATGATTTTCGTTAAAAGTAGTTCCGTTAATTTGCTTTATACCAGCTTCAAATAAATTATAAATCAAAAATAAGAAATCACAATCACGCGCAAGCGCTATGCTGTCAGCAAGGTTAATTACAGTAGGATTCCCTATGCCTGTCCGATTGAGTTGGGCAGCTGTAAACACAACTAAATTTAATTCCTTCGCCAACTGTTTAAGAAAGTTTGAATAATAAGCGGCTTGTTGCTCTTTCTTTTCAAATCTCTTTTTACTGCTCATGTTACCTATATCATCAATAAAAACAGCTTGAACTCCATTCCTTTCTTTCCAGTATTTAGCCTTATTATAAATTTCCGTCTCTGTTAATTTCATATCGGAAATATATAAAGGGTATTCATCTTTTTTAGCAATAGCTTTTATCATTCTTTCTTTGTGCTCAGCCGTTAATCTTGTTGGTTCTCTCAAATTACCATAACCGACATTAAAAAATACACTAGCATTTTTTTGTTTAAATTCGGATTCTGACAACTCAAGCGTAAAATATCCACAAGGAATATCCTGCTTTAATAAATCAATCAAAATATTTATTGCAAGTGTAGTTTTACCATTCTTAAATGCACCAGCAAGCCCAATTAAATTTTGAGGTTTAAACCCTCCGCTTGAAAAATTGATTGAAGGAATGCTTTTAATCGATAATGATTTTCTGTTATCCGTTAATTCGGTTTCCATTTCCTCAATAACACTACTTAAGGAAAATTGTTTCTCTACTGTAAACTTTTGAACCTCTGAAATTTTATTTTCTAATTCAGATTTTAGATCGGTCATTAAATCAAAACCTAGATAATCAGACTTTGCTCTGTCTGAGTAATCTTTCAAAATCTTTTCAACTTCTATCGAAGCGTTAATATCAAAAAAGTTCTCTTGGATTTTATTTGATTCAAGATAAGATTCTGTAACATACAAATTTTGAATTTCCAGTAAATCCGGTCTGTCAAACTCCGGAACTTTCATTAACATCAATAAGAGATTTTCCGTTGTTGGATT
>JAPLFH010000011.1 GCA_026390815.1 Ignavibacteriales bacterium
CGGTATAAAACGCCGTTTTTTTATCCAAATTATAAGGCTGTGAAAAAAGAGGCAAATTAAATTTATGGATAATTAACTTCGGAATACAAGACAACGGAAAAATAACTGCTCTGGCAAGTAGATTTTAACACAGCCTCTAAAGGACGTGGTTACTCCAAATATATTATGTTTAAAGTGATTCAATTATTTTTTATGTGCAAAGAATAAAAACAGAAATAAAACATTTATATAACAAAATATATTTTTCTTATACCGCCACTTACTTTATTATTTTGTGTCTGTTCAGCATTAAAAAGTAAATAGCACTGTAACAAATTCTTTTTTCATTGAGGATGTTTTTGAGTAGTGTATATTAAGCCCCTCCCCAACTTATTGAAGATTCTTAAAAATATTACTATAAGAACAAATTAGAAAAGAAAAATCCTGCTGATAATAATTTTTTCAATCGTATTTTTATTTCAATTAAGGCAGGATTGTCTTTTTTCTAAACGCAAACTGTAAAATTAAAACTTTAAAGTCAAGTGTAATTTAAGAAAATTTGAAATCGTGTAGTAACTCTTTAGAAATGTCATTGATACTACAAATTAGAAATTGTAATACTGAATGAAGCAAAGCGAAATGAAGAATCTCTATGTTAATAATGGTACTTACTTTTATATAGGCGTTAGATTCTTCGCTCGAAACCCTGTCTGCCGACAAAGGCAGGCCTGTCTGCCGACAAAGGCAGGTTCTCCCAGAATGACATATTCGAGTTGCGCAACAGACTCCGCCGGCAAAGACCGGGATTGCCAAATTCAAATTATTAATTTCGAATAACGAAATTTGGAAAATAGAAAATTGGAACTTGATTATTTATGTACTTCATTTACTCAGCCTGTTGCAAAACTCTAAATGTCATTCTGGGCGAATCATCAAGCGAAAGAATCTCAAAAATATAATTATCGAATGGCAGAATTAGCTGATATTCTAATTGGAGATTCCTTCACTCTGTTTTACTACCTTTGGAATTGCGGTTGTACAACAACATCTACTGAAATACAAATTAACCAAATAGTGAAACCTAAACTATTTTTATAGTTAGCTGATTATTAGAAAACGTTGTTTGATATTTATGCAACCCTGCTGAAGCTGGTCCCTGGGCAACCTGACCATCAACACTAAAGCGCGAACCGTGACATAGACAAACAAACTGGCTGGTTTTTGAGTCGAAGTTATTAATTCCACATCCCTGGTGTGTGCATATCGGTGAAATTGCATTAAAGGTACTGCTGGCTGGATGATCAACCAGAACACTACCAGATTGATAATTAACAATTGCTGCTGCCCCTGTGTTTGCTAACGGAGATGATGAATCAATATTTATAACAACACTTCCATTTGCTAAAGCTGCATTAATTGTTTGTAAAGTAGAACCAGGATTAGTTGGATTTGTACCCTGATCATTACAGCTTTCTAAAAACGGACCTAATGTTATTGGTAAAGCTAAAAGTGTTGCACCTGGAATTGTTTTTATAAAGAACTCTCTGCGTGTCACGTTCATGTCTTTGCTCCTTGTTGTTGTTTCTATTTTTTTAAAAAGTGTTAATTAGTAATTCACCTTACCCAAAAATATTATTAATTGCCATCCTGGGAATAATGACATCTTGCGTAACGTGAATTAGAAAGTTGATGCCAACGAACAGCAGGTAGGTTTGATATTTAAGTAAATGAAAATTTTTTACCATTTTGCAGACATTGGATTAACTATTTATTGAAGGAAAAATTAAACTGTAGAAACAATTATGCAGAAGCCCTTTTCTATTTTGGACAACAAATAAATTAGAAAGGTTCCCAAAAACAAATTAGGAATTACGAATGACGAATTACGAAATTTGGGATTAGAAAATGGTAATTCGTAATTCGTAATTCGTAATTGCTAATTCGTAATTCTACATGGTAAACTGTTCATTGTTTGATTAAATAATTGGGTTACCTTTAGTAAATTTAAAACTACATAAGCATCTTTAACAGGTTCACACAAAAGGAACATTTTGCCCAGAATGACAATTAATATTTTTTGTGTAAGGTAAGTTGGTAATTTGTGTTTGAAAAACAAGAAACCCCCGCAATTGCTGGCGAGGGTTTCTTTAAAAGTAATTATTTATTAACAGGATTTATTTTTTCTCTTTGTCTTTATCAGGGATAATTCTGTTAACAAAGATATGATCTATCAATTTATAGTCCTTTGCTTCTTCCGGGGACATATAATAATCGCGGTCGCAATCCTTGGTAATTTGTTCCATATCTTTACCGGTGTGTTCAGCAAGAATTTCATAAAGCAAATTTCTTGTCTTTATCATTTCTTTAGCATGGATTTCAATATCACTTGTTTGTCCCTGCAATCCGCTAACCCATGGTTGGTGTATTAATATCCTTGAATGTGGTAAAGATGATCTTTTGCCTGCCGCACCTCCAGCTAATAAAATGGCTCCCATGCTTGCAGCCATTCCAACACAGATAGTTGCTACATCCGGTTTGATATATTTCATTGTGTCATAAATAGCTAAACCGGCAGATACAGAACCACCTGGCGAGTTGATGTACAAGTTAATATCCTTTTCAGCATCTTCAGCTTCTAAGAAAATTAATTGAGCAATAGCAAGACTTGCAATGTGGTCGTCTATTGGTGTTCCAATAAAAATAATTCTATCCCTTAATAACCGGGAGAAAATATCCATACCGCGTTCACCGCGCCCGGTTTGTTCTATTACATAAGGTACAAGCTGATTATAAATTTCCTGTTTCATTATCCCTCTGATTCGTTTGTTTTTGGTTTTAAATCGTCTGGATTTATTATTTTAATTTTATTATTCTTTTTTAAGAAATCGATTATTTTATTTTCTAATAACACTTCCATCTTGTTCGTGTCGTTATAAAATTTAAGCAGCTTATCAACAGATATTCCTGTTTCGGCAGCTTCTTTTTCAGCACTTTCTTTCAATTCGTTTTGCTCAACTGAAATATTTTCTTTCTTAGCAAGGCTTGCAATAATAATCTGCCATTTAGCACTCCACTCTGCCTGCTTATGCAGGTGTTTCTCTGCTTCCTTAGCATCAAAGTGCTTATGTCCATCACGCTTTGCTTTTTCCTCTTCAATTGCAAGCATATTATCCAAAACTTTATGAACAAAACCGTGTGGCGGTTCAAAGTCATTATTCTTAACAACAGTATTAAGCAGAGAGTTCACATAAATATCTTCCGATTGCCCATCGTAATAAGCTTGCATGCCTTTTCTAATATTTTCTTTCCATTCTTCCACAGTTTTAAATTTATCTTTAGAAACCTTCTGGACAAATTCATCATTAAATTCAGGCAGTACAATTTTCTTTATAGAAGATATTTTTGCTTCGTAATTAAATTCCTCTTCAATAATTTTCTTTTCACCATTCTCTTCCACTTCCCTGGAATCTTTAAAACTAAAGTTAAAAGTTTCATCAATCTTTTTTCCATTAGCATTTTCAAATATTTGTATGTTAACTCTTTCATCAGAAAGATCAATCGCTAAATCATGCCTCATTTCACCATCAGGTTTTCCATCCGCACCAATTCTTTGCAGGTCAACTGTGATGATGTAATTCTGATCTTCAACAATATTGGCATCTTCCTTTGTGGAGTTTGTTTTAAGAAGGGATAATATTTCTTTATCAATGTGTTCATCCGTTACATGCCATTCAAATTTAGAAATTTCATTATCAGTGTAATTCTTTAATTCCAGTTCCGGCATTACTTCATACAGAATTTTGAAAAATAACTTTGTACCTCTTTCAAAATTCAAGTCGGTCATTTTTGGTGTGCTTAATGGTTTTAATTTTTGTTCTTCAACTATTTCCCAATACTTTTTATTCGCAATTTTTTCTGCAGCTTTATATTCAATCTCATCACCAAACATTTTCTTCAACATAGAAAGCGGTACTTTTCCCTTTCTAAAACCAGGTATTTCAATTTTTTTGGATTCATCTTTGTATGATTGATCAATTTCCGGTTGAATCTCATCGTAACCCAGGGTTACTTCCAATTCGTGTTCATTTGCAGATATAAAATTAATCTTTGTTTCCAATAGATCCTCTTTTTAATTTAAAACCGTGTGCGAGAACGGGGACTCGAACCCCGACACCTGTTCGGTACTAGATCCTAAGTCTAGCGCGTCTACCAAATTCCGCCATTCTCGCAAAATTTAATTTTCTTAACTCTCTAATTCAATATTAAGTGCCAAAATATACTAATAATTAAGATAAAAGCATAAGCGGAGCATCCTGATTAACCAACGCTTGTCTTATAAAATATTAGATTAACTCTCAAATCCTGGGCTAAATGGTAAGAAATTGTTCAATTACTAATTTGTTTGTTAAAGTACTTTTTTTATCCTAACAATTCAGCAATTTTACAATAAGTACTTTTATTACCGTATATGAAATAGTTTTGTTGTGTTTCCTGAATTTAATTTATACTTTACAATCCGTAAAAAATCAATCCTTTTCATTTATTTCAGAGGCAGGTTGATGATTGGCAAAGTGATCAATAGCTATAAAATAATTTCGGAAATTGGGCACGGGGGAATGGGAATTGTTTATAAAGCATTCGATATTAAACTTGAACGATACATTGCAATTAAGTTTTTAGATATTAAGGGTACAAATGTATTTGAGGTTATCCAGCGATTTAAGCAGGAAGCTAAGAACCAGGCTAAGTTAACACATCCAAATATTGTTATTGTCTATGATTTTATCCAGGAAGATAAAATGCTCGGGATTGCCATGGAATATATTGAAGGTGAGACACTTGAGCAGCTTATTCATAGAAAAATTCGGTTGGATATTCATGATGCTATCCACATTTTAACCCAGGTATTAAACGGAATTGAGTACGCACATTCCAAAGGATTTGTACATCGCGATATTAAACCTTCAAACATAATAATTGGTAATGATGGTATAGCCAAAATAATGGATTTCGGAATTTCTAAATCTATTTTTGATGATAAGCTAAATATTGCAAGAAAAAATATTGGAACGCTTCAATACATGAGTCCTGAACAGATACGCGGGGAAAAATCCTTAGAAGCATCTGATATATATTCTTTAGGAATCACTTTCTACGAAATGTTAACAGGTCAAACTCCATTCGATTATCATACAGAAGATGAAATTGTTGATGGTCAATTAAACCAAAAACCTATTAGTGTTTTAGGATATGCACCAGAATTGCCCGTTACAATTGATTTGATCTTTGATAAATTGCTGGCTAAAAATGCGGCTGATAGATTTTTATCTGTTAAAGAATTCAGGCAAAAGTTAGAAAAATTTGAATCAACATTACATTCCGATGTTAAGGGAGAAAACAGGTTAAACATTTTTAAAACAAAAAAATACAAACTGAAAGCTGCAATTTACTCTTCCATAATTGTTTTATTTGGGTTAGGAATGATGTATTTCATAATCACACAAGTATTAACACAATGGAAAAGTGGGAAAAATATTTTATTACTGGAAGATAAATCATCAAAAGACACAATTAAAATTGCTAAACAAAATGGAAAATTAAATTTTGTAAACTTAAAAAGTGGCGTGTATGATGATCTGAATTCTATTTCTTTTATAAATGCATCAATTGGATTTTGCTGTGGAAATAATGGTACAGTTTTAAAGACAAAAGATTCCGGTTCAACTTGGAATAAAATTATTCTACCATATAGATTTAATTTTACTGACGTCTGCTTTACCAAAGAAGGATTTGGTTTTATGATCGGGGATAGTTCTATTATTCTAAAATCCACTGATAATGGAGAAACCTGGAATAAAGTAAACTTAAGCGAAGGTAGCTCTTTGATAAGAATTAAATTTATAGACGATAAAAATGGATTTATTCTTGGTAATAAAGGATTTTTAATGAAAACTTCTGATGGTGGAAACCAATGGAGATCTATTATTACAAAATCTCAAAACATCCTTTTTGATTTGGCATTCTATAATAAAAAAAGTGGCTTTATTGTTGGGTGGAACGGAGAAGTTTTAAAGACAACTGATTTAGGGGAAACCTGGAGTAATCAAAATAGTATTGGCAGCAATTATCTTAAAGCTATAACATTTTTAAATGCTAAAGATGGTTTTGTAATCGGAAGTTCCGGTAATTTATTTGTTACTGTTGATTCCGGAGATGAGTGGAATAAAATAGAAACAACATTTACCGATGCACTATTCGATTTAACATTTGTGGGTAAATTAAATTGTTATATAGTTGGTGCAAAAGGCAGGGTTTTGTTTTCACAGGATGGTGGAAAGAACTGGAACTCTGATGCCGTAAAATCCTACACAACATTAAAACGGATTATTTCTACATCAAACGGAAATATATTTGCAGTTGGTGTAAATGGTTCCATCATTAAATTGAAATTGAATTAATAAACTATCTTCTTTACAATCCGAATGAATATAAAATCCAGATCCACTATAATAATTGCCGGAATTATTTTCTTATTTAATATAATTCTTTTGTTTTTCCCGCTTGTAAATATTTTGGGATATGAATCAGCAGTTCTAAATGCGGTCTTGCTTGCATTTTTATCCGGGATTTATTCGATAAAACTTTTTAAATCATTAAAAGAAGAATATAACCACCAACACTTTTTCCATCTTTTATTAAATGGACTTTTAACTTTTCTTCTTATCCCGATTTTAATTTTTGTAGTAGCTTCATTCTTCATTTTGAATTGCTCCTTAGTTGATGGATTTATTTTTTATTTAGTTCTAACCATTCCTTCAGCAATAATTGGTTGTTGCTTGGGCATAATTAGTTTCGAAATGCTCAATAGATTTCAATCAACATTTTTCATACTTACTTTTTTTATCATTTTGTTTTTGCCAATCCTGGATATTTTTTATAATTGCCAGATTTATTTTTACAATCCATTTATTGGATTTTTCCCTGGGACAATTTATGATGAATCCATTTACGTGGATTGGAGGTTAATCAGTTATCGAATCCTGAACCTGATTTATTTTGTTGGCGTTGCTGCTGTATTTTTCAGAATTGATTTGCTTAAGAATTTTTTAGGTAAGTATTCCAAAATCGCAATAACATTAACAGCAATTGTGGTTGCATCAATTTTCTTTTTATTCAATCAAAAGCTAAGTTATTCAGAAAATGAAATGTCAATTGCAGAAACTCTTGGTGGAAACCTTGAGACCGAACATTTTAATATATTTTACGATAATTCAATTAATAAAAAAAAATTAGAACTTATTGGACTTAGCTGCGAATATTATTACGAAATTGGTTGTGAATATTTCAAAGTCAAACCTCAATCCAAAATAACAGCATTTATATTCCTGGATTCTGAACAGAAAAGAAAATTAATTGGTGCAGGTAATGCAGATGTTGCAAAACCGTGGCTGAACCAGGTTTATATTGAATTTGAAAACTATGAATCAACTTTACAGCACGAGATTGCTCATTGTCTCACATCAGAATTTGGTGTAACTCCGTTTAAAATATCCGCTTCATTTAATGCTGCTTTGTTAGAAGGTATAGCTTCTGCCAGTGTAGATATTTCCGATGAGCATTCACTTCATTATTTGGCGAAATTAGCATACAACAATGGAATTTGGTTTCCATTAAGTAAATTGTTTTCGGGGCTCAATTTCTTCAATCAATTATCAACTTTATCTTACATCTATTCCGGCTCATTTGTAAAATTTTTAGTAGATAAATATGGAATTGATAATTTTAAGAAAATTTATTCCGGTGAAGATTTTTTGCTGGTATATAAAAAATCCATAAATAATCTTGAAAAGGAATATTTAGCTTTTTTAAAAGCACAAAATTTTAAAAATAATAAACACGAAGCATTACTTTATTTTGGAAGGAAACCTATCTTCAAAAAAGTATGTGCCAGATTTCTTGCTGAACAAATGGAGATTGCAGGGAATAAATTTAATTCAGGAAATTTTAAGGAAGCGAAGATAAAATTCAAGCAATTATCTGAATACTCTGATTCATATGGTGCGTTGGTTGGTTATATAAACTGTCTATCCAAATTGAATGAAGATAAATCAGCTTTAAAAACTTTACAATCCAATATCTCTAAATACGATTCCACTTCATATATTTATAATTTACAACTCCTCCTGGCAGATCAATGTGTCTTAAATAAAAAATTAGAAATGGCTGATTCAATTTATTCTGTGTTGATAAATGAAAATTCTTCACCAAGATTTTTAGCATTAACTTTAACCAGAAAAAATTTAATAAAGGATTCAACTATTATATTATCTTATCTTAAAGGAAGTAATTTTGACAAATTTGAAATTCTAAAACAATTAAATAGAGATTCTATTGTTTTTGCTACCATTCCATTGATGATAAATTTGTCCGCAGATTTACATCAAAATTATAATAGTTTTATTAAATTATTTGAAAGTGTGGATAAAGCGAATAATTTCATTTCAAGTTATGGATTAAGAAAATTGTCCGGTTATGCATTTAATAATCTTGATTTTGATGGAGCAAAACAATTTGCTGTTAAAGCGTTAAATTATAAAGAAGATTTGGAGTTGAATGAAGTTATTAAGACAGAACTAAAACGAGCTAATTGGTTCTATAACTTTGCGCCGGAAGTTCAGACTAAGTTTATCTGGAAAAAATAGTTGATTTAAAAAAGGAATTATTTGGAAAACTTTAAAACAAAAATAAAAGAATTATCAAAATACCTTTTCGCTAACAAAACTTTTTTACTTGCATCTGAAGTTGCAGAACGATTAAATGTAAAAGTGTTTATTGTTGGCGGTTTTGTTAGAGATTTTCTTTTGGGAAGAACGTTTGACGAATTTGATTTACTTATTGTCGGTAATGGAATTGAGTTTTCTGCAGCATTCGCAAAACAATTAAGAGTGAGTCAGATTTCTATTTACAGAAATTTTGGAACTGCACATTTTAAATACAAAGATTTTAATTATGAGTTTGTTGGTGCAAGAAAAGAATCGTACAAACACGATAGTAGAAATCCTATTGTGGAAGCAGGCACTTTTGAGGATGATATAAGCCGCCGTGATTTTACAATCAACACTTTGGCGGTTTCCTTAAATAAAGATAATTATGGGGAGCTCATTAATTTATTCGATGGAATAAATGATCTTGAAAAAAGAATAATCAAAACGCCGCTTAATCCATTAATTACATTTGATGATGATCCACTTAGAATGATGCGTGCAATACGATTTGCTTCTCAACTTGATTTTGAGGTTGATGAAAACGTTAAAGAATCTGCAAGAGAATTATCAGCCCGATTAAAAATAATTTCGCAGGAAAGAATAACAGATGAGTTCTTAAAAATTCTTGCTTCAGCAAAACCTTCTGTTGGATTAAAACTACTTTACAATACTGGATTGATGGATATTATTTTTCCGGAAATATCAAGATTGGCTGGTGTAGATCAGAGAAAAGATTATCATCATAAAGATGTTTTCATCCATACTTGTATGGTTGTAGATAATATTTCTCTTGCGACAAATAATATTTGGTTAAGATTTGCTGCTTTAATGCATGATATAGCTAAGCCTCAAACTAAAAGATTTGTGGAAGGAATCGGCTGGACATTTCACGGACATGAAGAAATTGGAGCCCGTTGGATGGAGGAAATATTTCATCACTTAAAGCTGCCGCTTACTAAGCTTGATTATGTTACCAAATTAGTCAGGCTTCATCTTAGACCAATTGCTTTAGTTGATGAAGAAGTTACAGATTCAGCTATCAGAAGATTTATTGTATCTGCCGGAGAAGATCTGGAAGATTTAATTACTCTTTGCCGTGCAGATATTACAAGCAAGGATATAAAGAAAGTTTCCAAATATCTTTCCAATTACGAAACTGTAATGAACAAAGTGCGTGATGTATTAGAGAAAGACCGGTTGCGTTCTTTTCAATCTCCGGTGCGTGGTGAAGAGATTATGGAAATCTGCAAAATATCTCCATCAAGAAAAGTTGGAGAAATTAAGAAAGCAATTGAAGAGGCCATTCTTGATGGTAAGATTGGAAACAATTATGAAGAAGCATATCAATACCTTCTGCAAATTAAAGATGAATTACTAAATAAATAATTGTAAAATCATCTTTTATTTTTCAATTATGAATTTCAAATTACGAATTACGAATTCATTATCTGAGATTTTTTAGTTTGTAAATCAATATTCGGATTCAGAAAAATTCATTCATTCTCACTTGTAAAAAAATGTCATCGTTTTAGCAATTCCAATTATTATTTAATATTTTTTATATCGTAATGTAACTTTTTGTAAAAATCACTCGTCAAAATGCCATACGTTACAAAATAATTGATGATATAGTATAAGGAGTAACTAATGCGTCTTTATCTTTCCCTGTTATTATTACTAATTATTTCAATGGGCACTTATGCTCAAAGAACACTTACTCTTGATGAAGCTATTAAAATAGCTCTCCAAAAAAATACCGTTTTAGAAAAAGGTATGAACAACCTTGAAGCAACCAAATCAAATTTGAAGAGTGCTTACGGTGGCTTGTTACCTTCTGTCGGGGCTGGCGGTTCATGGGGATGGTCAAGACGGGTTCAAAATATTCAAACATCTTCAAGTTCTCAATATGGTTATGTAGTTAACCCAGCTCTTACAATTGAAAGTAGAAATTACAGAGTAAATGTTGGTGCTAACTGGACTTTGTTTGATGGTCTGGCAAATTTCTCATCCATTTCTCAAAGTAAAAACAATCTGGAATCCGCCGAGCTTAGCCTGCAAAGACTAAAGCAAGATATAGTTTTTGAAATTATCTCCCGGTACTATGCGGTTCTAAATGCAACGCAGTTATTGAAGGTTAGAGAAGATGATTTAGTTTGGAATCAAAAAAATCTTGATGTGATAAATGAAAAAAACAAACTTGGATCAGTTACACTTGCAGATGTTTACGCTGCACAAGTTAGAGTTGGTAACTCAGAGTTGGCATTAATCCAGGCTAAAAATGATTATGAAACACTTCAAAGTGATTTATTAAATGCTCTTGGAATTGATGTCTTTCAGGATGTAACACTTGTTGATCCTGTTACCAATGATGCCGCTGGTCTTCAAGCTGGAAAAATTATGATTGCTGATTACAAAGATCTGAGTCAAGGTGTAGAACAATCATTAAAAAACAGGTATGATTACCAAAGTACTCTACTTAGTTTGGAAAGTGCCAATGATGGAATTACTATAGCTAAAAGCGGATATCTTCCAAGACTTACAAACAGTTATGGTTTTGATATGAATGCAAATACGCCAAGTGAACTAAAAGATTCTAAGACCTATTCTATCGGCTTATCATTAGATATTCCTATTTTTAGTGGTTGGTCTACAGAATCCAGCGTTCAGTTTGCTAAAGTTAATGCGATGAATAAAGAAGTAGAATTGACTGAGCTTGAGCGATCAATTAAAATTAATCTTAAAAAAACTTACCTCGATTTTCAAGCTTCTGAAAAAAGATTGGATGTTAGTGAAAAAAATGTTCTATCAGCCGAACAAAACAGAAGGATAGAACAAGAGAAATATAATCTTGGCGCAAGCTCGTTGGTAAATCTATTACTTGCCAGTTCAGAATACACATTGGCACTTCAAACTAGTATAAATAACAGGTTTGAATTCTTCAGATTGAAATCTCAGTTAGAGTATTATCTTGGAATTTTAGACTTTAAGAAATTCGAATAAAAATTTTTGTAAGGGAGTATATTACAATGGCTAAAAATGGTAACAACAAAAAGAAATCAAAGAAAAAGATTTACATCTTTAGTGGAATTGGTGCTTTAGTTTTAATCTTGGTTCTTTTAGTAATCTTTAGTGGAAACAAAGAACAAATTATTACAGTCCAAACAGATGAAGTTAAGAAAAGAGATATTACTCAAGTAGTAACAGCAACTGGAAAGATAAATCCTGAGTACCAGGTTATTATTACACCAGAGGTTACGGGTGAAATTGTTGATCTTCCAGTTAAAGAAGGAGAACAGGTTAGGAAAGGTCAGCTACTTATAAGAATAAAGCCCGATACATATGCTGCACAAAGAGATAGAGTTGCAGCAAACCTGGAATCAGCAAAATCTGGTTTAGGAAGGATTAAAGCCCAATTGGATAAGGTAAAATCGGATTATGAAAGAGTACAAGGATTATATGATAAAAAGTTATCCAGCGATTCTGAACTTGAACTTGCCAAATCAAATTATCTTTCTACAAAGAGTGAATATGAAGGTCAGCAATCATCGGTAATTCAGGCTCAGGCATCACTAAAAGAAGCGCAGGAACAATTATATAAAACAACAATTTATTCACCAATGAACGGAACGGTTTGCGCACTGAATGTTGAACTTGGTGAAAGAGTTCTTGGCAGCGGATTCAGTCAGGGAACAAATATTATGACCGTGGCTGATTTATCACAAATGGAAGCAACTGTTGAAGTTGATGAAAATGACGTTGTATTAGTTTCCATTGGCGATACTTCCCGAATATCTATTGATGCATATGGTGAAAAAGATTTTAAAGGTGTTGTTTCTGAAATTGCAAACAGTGCAAAAACCACTGGCTTAGGAACTCAACAGGAAGTTGTTAACTTTGAAGTTAAAATAAGGTTTATTGATATCGATAAAAATGTTCGCCCAGGAATGTCTTGCAATGCTAACGTTGAGACTGAAACTAAAAAAGGTGTATTCGCAGTTCCTATACAAAGTGTAACTGCTAGAGGCAAAATGCAGGAAGTGAAAAAAGAAGGTGAGGATGAAGCCACTACAGTTAAAAATGAAACTAAAAAAGATAAGAAACCAAAAGAAGTTGTATTCTTAGCTGATAATAACAAAGCAAAGATGGTTGAAGTTGAAACTGGAATTAGTGATGATAATTATATTGAAGTTAAGAGTGGACTTAAGGGTGGAGAAAAAGTTATAAGCGGACCTTACAGAGCAATCTCCAGGGAACTTCAGGATAAGGCAAATATAAAATTAGAAGCTGGAAAGAAATCTGATAAAGATAAAGCAGCTAAATAGAAATCGGTATAATGGAATAATGAATACTTAAAAAAAATCATTATTCCATTTTTCGTTTCAAATAAATTTTAAAAATTTTTAAGTCTGGAAAATTTATGAACATAATCAACATAGAACACATTGCAAAAATTTATCAGGTTGGTTCAGAAGAAGTTCATGCACTTAGGGATGTTACTCTTAATATCAATAAGAATGAATACGTTGCTATAATGGGTCCATCTGGTTCCGGAAAATCAACATTAATGAATATGCTTGGATGTTTAGATACCCCTACAAGTGGTAAATATGAATTTAAAGCAGTAGATGTTAGTAATATGAGTGATAACGATTTGGCTAAAGTTAGGAACAGAGAAATTGGATTTGTATTCCAAACATTTAATTTATTACCGCGTTCAGATGCGCTTCACAATGTAGAACTCCCGCTTATATATGCTGGTGTACCTTCCTCAGAAAGAAAAGAAAGAGCAAGACAGGCATTATATAACGTGGGTTTGGGTGATAGAATTCATCATAAACCAAACGAACTTTCTGGTGGACAAAGACAAAGAGTAGCGGTTGCGCGTGCTCTGGTAACAAATCCATCAATTATTTTAGCAGATGAACCTACAGGTAACCTTGATTCAAAAACTGGTGAAGACATTATGACTTTATTCAATGAAATCTATCTTCAGGGAAATACAATTATTCTTGTTACCCACGAAGAATATATTGCAGAACATGCCGCAAGAATTATAAGATTGCGTGATGGTTTAATTGAACGGGACGAAAAAGTAGCACAAAGATATATTCCACAAGGACAAAAATTAAGTTTTCAACAATAGAAATTATTAAAGAAAGCAGCTATGAAAAACTTCATCTATGAATTAAAAGAGGGGTTGATTATTTCTCTCCGTGCTTTAAGAGCAAATAAAATAAGAGCGGCTCTTACAACACTTGGAATTTTTATAGGTGTTACTTCCGTAGTATTAATGTCTACAGCTATAAAAGGAATAGATGGCGCATTTGAACGTGGTATAAGCTCAATGGGTTCGGACAATCTCTACATCGATAAATGGGCTTGGTTTTCTGATAATGAATGGTGGAAGATAAGGAACAGGAAAAACCTTACTATGGCGGAATATGAAAAATTCAAAGAGATGGCAAAACTACCGGTTGCTGTAGCCCCCACTTTGTGGTCAATTCAAAACCTTAAAAATGGTGCTCAAAAATCAAATGGTGTAGTTGTTAATGGATCTACCAGCGAATATCTTGCGACTACAAATTTTACCTTTAACGAAGGAAGGTTTTTTAATGATCTTGAAAGTAAAGGTTCCAGAAATGTAGCGGTGCTTGGAAGTGACGTTGCTAAAAATCTATTCCAAAATACAAATGCAGTAGATAGAACAATTAAAGTTGGTTCTGTTAATTACCGGGTTGTTGGTGTACTTGCAGAACAAGGTAGTTTTATAATGGGTGCCTGGAATCCTGATAAACAAGTGTTTGTGCCTATTGGAACCTTGTTCAAATATTTTATGTCTGAAAATTTCCGAAGCGTAACAATTGTGGTTCGGGCAAAAAATACGGCTATGGTTGCAGATACTCGGGAGGAAGCTGAAGGAGTTATGCGCAAAGTCCGTGGGTTATCATTTAGTAAGGAAAATGATTTCTCCGTTAATCAGCAGGAAGCATTAACTCAACAATACAATCAAACTGTTGGAGTTATACAAACAGCAGGTTTGTTCATTACTGGCTTGGCTCTTTTTGTTGGCGCTATTGGAATTATGAACATTATGTTTGTTTCTGTAAAAGAAAGAACTAAAGAAATTGGAATTAGAAAAGCTATTGGTGCAAAGAGAAGAACTATTTGGACTCAATTTATAACCGAAGCTACTATCATCTGTTTAATTGGTGGACTTATAGGTCTAATTGGTGCAATCATTTTAAGTTTGATAGTTAACCAATTTTTACCAACATCTATTCAATTTGATTCTGTAATCTTAGCAATTGTAATTTCATTAATAACAGGTTTAATATCCGGCTTTGCTCCTGCCTATACCGCTGCAAAGATGGATCCTGTGGAAGCATTGAGGTATGAGTAATGAGATTTATGGAAGTTTTAATAGTTGCCTTAAACTCGCTGCGCACTAACAAGCTGCGTTCGTTATTAACTATACTTGGAATTGTAGTTGGTATCTTCTCTATCATTTCTATCAGCACAATTCTTACGATGCTTCAGAACAGTATTGAATCAGGAGTATCTCAGCTTGGGCAAAATACATTTCAAATACAAAAATATCCGGCTATGGAAGGTGGTGGTCCGGAGTTCTGGGAAAAGTACCGCAACCGGCATGATTTAACTTTGGAAGAATATTACCGGCTTAAGGATAGACTGACTATTGCACAATCTGTTGGTGCAGAAATGTGGAATTTTGGAAAACAATTAAAATTTGGGAATGTTGAAACAAATCCAAATGTTCAGATTTGCGGAATTACTCCTGAAGCCCAACCAAATAATAAATGGATTGTAGAAGACGGCAGAGCTATAAATAATAATGATGTTGAAAGAGCAGTCCGCGTAATTGTTCTTGGAAAAGATGTTGCTAAAAAATTATTCGTGTATGTTGATCCTATCGGGCAATATGTAAAAGTTGATGGAAATAGACTTCAGGTTATTGGAGTTTATGAAGGACAGGGAGAAATTTTTGGACAGAGCCGGGATAATTTTGCAATTTTACCGATAACTACATATCAAAGTTTTTATGGCAAATATAACCATAGTGTAAATATAACAGTTATGGCTACTGGCCGGGATACTTATGATGCAACAATTGAAGCAGCAATTGGAAATTTTCGTGCAATCAGAAAAGTACCAGCAGGTAAAGATAATGACTTTGATATTTTCTCAAATGAAACAATCTTATCAACAATAAATAACACAACTAAATATGTTGAACTTGGTGCAATAGTAATTGCAGCAATTGCTTTATTAGCCGCCGGTGTTGGCATTATGAATATTATGCTCGTTTCTGTAACTGAAAGAACCAGAGAAATTGGAATTAGAAAAGCGATAGGTGCAAAGAGAATTAATATTTTAATTCAGTTTTTAATTGAATCGGTTGTATTAAGCTTATTTGGAGGCGTACTTGGAATTGTGTTTGGGGTTGCAATTGGCAACCTTGCTGGGACATTTCTTGCGGCTAATCCAACTATCCCACTTACATCTGTAATTGTTGGTATCCTGCTTTGCGTTATAGTCGGAATTACTTTTGGTACGTATCCTGCGTATAAAGCTTCAAACCTGGATCCAATCGAAGCGCTTAGGTATGAATAAAACCCTGGCAACAATTTTTTTGTCTAAAAAACGCAACTTCTTTGTTGCGTTTTTTATTGTTCTGTTTGTAAATAAGAATTAGTTCTAATATTTTTGACAATCAGATTTAAAATTAATTATTAAAATGAAAAATTTTCTTCTCGAATTAAAAGAAGGTGTTATATTTTCTCTGAAATCTCTTAGAGCAAATAAAATGCGTACTGCCCTTACAACACTTGGAATTGTTATTGGAATTGTTGCAGTTACAACTATGCAAACTGCAATAACTGGATTAAGAAATTCATTCCTGGAATCAATCTCAGTAATTGGCACTGATGTTTTATATGTGGAAAAATTTGAATGGTTTGGTGACCAGGACTGGCATTATTACCGCAACAGGAAAGATATAACCTGGGAACAATATGAAAAACTTAAATCCCAATTAAAATTAGCCGGTGCTGTGGTTCCTACAGTTAGATCGCACGGAGAAATTGTAAAACGAAATGAAAAATCTGCTACATCCACTTCTAATTTTGGTACTACAGAAGATTATATAAAAGTAGCTGGCACGTTTCCGGCAAGCGGAAGATTTTTTACTGAACTTGAAGTTAAGGGAGCAAGAAATGTATGCGTTATTGGACAGGATATTGCCGATAAACTTTTTGCAAATGAAGATCCATTGAATAAATTTATCAAAATGAAAGGAGCGCCATTAAAAGTGATTGGAGTTCTGGAAAAACAAGGTAGCGGTTTTTTAGGTGCCGCTAGCGCAGATGGACAGGTTATTCTTCCATTCCAGTTATTTAAAAAATTATTTGGGGAAAGAAGAAATTCTTTCCGGATAGCTATAAAAGCAATAAATCCAAGTCAGCTTATGGATGCAAAGGAAGAAGTAAGAGCGGTTATGCGTACGATACGGAAAGTTCCCCCACATAAGCCGGATGATTTTGCCATAAACCAAATGGAAGCTTTTACAAAAGCATACGATATGATTATAGGAACCATTGCAATTGCAGGACTTGTAATTACTGCCCTGTCTCTTTTTGTTGGTGCAATTGGAATTATGAATATTATGTTCGTTTCAGTAAAAGAAAGAACTAAAGAAATAGGTATACGTAAAGCGATTGGTGCAAAAACCTGGTCTATTCTTATTCAATTTTTAGCGGAAGCTGCAATAATTTGTATACTTGGCGGAATAATAGGTTTAATAATTGCGTTTCCAGTTAGTTTGATTGTAAATCAGTTTATCCCAACTTCAATGCCGTTAGAAATTATAGTTCTTGCCCTGGTTATTTCTGCCTTGGTTGGCGTTGCATCCGGCTTTCTGCCTGCATTTAAAGCAGCTAAAATGAATCCTGTAGAAGCCCTTAGATTTGAATAAATAAAATTTTTATAACTCTTTCTTCAAGTATTTGAAAAAAGAGAAAATAAACAAAACTAAAATTATTATGATCCAAATATTCGAAAGTATATTGATGGCGTTCAACTCGCTAAGAACCAACAAACTAAGATCTTTTCTTACATTAGTTGGAATTGCAGTAGGATTGTTTTCAATCATTGTAGTTATGACGGCAATCTCTGCAATTCAATCAAGTATTGAGGACGCATTCAGCGAAATTGGAACTAATAATATCATAGTTCAAAAATATCCTGCTATCCAGATGGGACCAGGAAGCTGGCGCAAATATCGTAACCGGAAAGATATTACCATTGAGCAAGGCGAACGGTTAAAAGAGATGACAACACTTCCAATCGCAGTAGGCCTCTCACTTGGCAATGATGGAAAAATTGTTAAATATGGTAAAGAACAAACAAATCCAAATGTTTACATTGTTGGTGTAAATACAGATGAGTTTATTACATCAAGCTATATAATTAGTGATGGTAGAGGATTTTCTAAGCAAGATGTTGATTATGCAAGAAATGTATGCATTCTTGGAGAAGACGTAATAATTAAAATATTTAAAACAATAGATCCCATCGGGCAAAAAATTATGGTTGATAATATGACTTTGGAAGTAATTGGGCGTTTTGAGCCTAAAGGAAAAATATTAGGGCAAAGTCAGGATAATTTTGTTATTACACCAATTTCAGTTTTTGCAAAATACTTTGGAGATGATCATCAGTCAGTTGGAATTAATGTGCAGGCTCCGAGTCACGAATTGTTTGATGCTACTGCCGATCAGGTAGTTGGTGCTTTAAGAACAATCCGTAAAGTGCCGCCAGGGCAAGATAATGATTTTGAAATTGTTTCCAATGATCAGTTAGTTACCCAGTTTAATGACATAACTAAATATTTTAAATTTGGCGCTGCAATTATTGCTTTCATTGCCTTGATTGCTGCTGGTGTTGGAATCATGAACATCATGCTTGTTAGCGTTACAGAACGAACCCGCGAAATTGGAATTAGAAAAGCCATTGGTGCTCAGAAGAGAACAATCAGAATTCAATTCCTTGTTGAAGCAATAGCACTTAGTCTTGTAGGTGGAACGGTTGGGATTCTTCTTGGTTTAATCGGCGGAAATATAATTGGAATGTTATTAAGCGCTTCCGTGGTGCTGCCAGTATTTTGGGTTGTTGTTGGTTTAACTGTAACAACAGCAGTTGGACTTATCTTTGGTGTGTACCCAGCCATCAAAGCATCCAACTTAGATCCAATTGAAGCTTTGCGATACGAATAAAGACTTGGACTAAATAAGTTGGAAGTATTCATTTCCTGCTTTCTTACCTTAAGTTGAATATAATTACCAACGCCATTCTCCTAATCCATTATAGATAGTTTCCTACGAATTTTGTATAATAATTATTAAGTGTGTAATTGCTGATAATTATTTCACAGGAGGTTAGTATGATAATTCTTCGGATTGAACATAATGTCCCAAACTTTAATGGATGGAAAAAAGCATTCGATAGTGATCCAATTAACCGTAAGCAATCCGGTGTGCGGCTTTATCGTATTTACCAACCCAAAGATGATCCAAATTATGTTATTGTTGATCTGGAGTTTGATAACTTAAAAAATGCTGAATCTACTTTATCTGCACTCCGAGGTTTATGGATCCAGGTGGAAGGAAAGGTTATGTTTAATCCTCAAACACGAATCTTAAACTTAGTTGAAATAACAGAATTACACTGATAGAAGACCATTTTGCAAATTTTGTTATTGCTCAAATAATTTTTCAGGTAATAGAAGATGCTGATAGAAAAAGGTCATCTCTCCCCCATTCAAAAAGATTGACACAACTGGGAAAAATCAATTTTACTTTACTTCTTAAAATCCAATAGAAGCTGATTGTATTATAACTTCGATTGTATGTTTATATATTACTTTTTATTAGTACTTAATAATGTAGTTTGAAATCTAACTTTTACGAATAAAATGAGGCATTATCTCTGGAATTTCCAAACTAAGTTCAATAAATCCTGAATAGTTGCCATCAATGTACCAGGGAGATTGATAGATCAACTTTTTCTTACCATTTTTTTCAATCGTATAAATATTTGGTTGTCCGCTTTCAAGCATTTTCTTCAACTTTGTTCGCGCAGGTTCTGGATGGCAATCAAGGATATTCGTTCCTATTACCTGTTCCCCATCTTCCTGTTTTTTTGCTTGATCATTCATCTCCATCAGAATACCATTTACATCGCAAACTTCAATCTTACCAGGGAATTCTTTCACCCACTTATGTTTTGCCATTTGTAACTCCTTTGAAATTATGTCCATTGTAGTAATAAATATTTTTAATGAATTAAAAATTGCCGTTGTGTAAAATATTCTTGCAATATATGGTGCGGAAAATATAAAACTTAATCGACTTGTGAAAGCAATGGATTTGTATTTCTGTGAAAATAATTATTTTTTTTGAAAATCTGACATATTCCAAATATTCATCTTTGAAATTTAATCTTGTAACTGTATTTTTGTTTAAGGATGTAGGAATTAGATACTCTCGGGATTTAAAAGAGTTCCCCTATATTTTACCAATTTTTGAATCATCTGTAAATCATTATTTATTGTTAAAAAGATTGTAATTAAACACACTCAACAATTATTTAATTTTTATGAAAAAATCGACTTTACTGTGGATATTTGCAATATTAATTACAATTGCTTCCGCCTACTATCAAAGGGTTACAGGTCCAACGTACCCGGTAACAGGCGAAAAAATGGTGAATGAAAATTCCATCATATATAAATTGGAAAGAAGCCATTCTACTTCATCAAATTACTTAATAAAATTTAAAACAGTTGATAATTCGATTGAAGGATTTTTGGAATGGAAAAGATATAAATCAAATGACCAGACTATTATTGAAAAAATGAAATTTGAAAATGGTTTTCTTTTAGCGGAAATGCCCGCTCAACCAGCCTCCGGTAAATTACAATATAATGTAAAACTGAAAAGTGGAAATAAAATTGTTCTACTTTCTGAACAACCGATAGTTATTAGGTTTAAAGGTGATGTTCCGGGATTTATTTTAATTCCACACATAATTTTTATTTTTTTTGCAATGTTGTTATCCACAAGAACAGGATTAGAAATTTTTAACAGCGACCCAAAACTAAAAATATATACAACCTGGACTTTAATATTTATTGTCCTTGGTGGAATGATATTCGGTCCTTTAACCCAGCTTTATGCATTTGGGGCTTTATGGACAGGAGTACCCTTCGGATTCGATCTTACAGATAACAAAACTCTAATTGCATTAATCGGATGGATAATTGCTGCATATGCATTAAGAAAATATTCGCAGCCAAAACGGTGGATAGCTTTTGCCGCATTGTTGATGTTAGTTGTTTATATAATTCCTCATAGCGTTTTAGGTTCTGAACTTGATTATAGCAAAATTGATAAACAACAAAAATCATTGAATAAAATGATTTAGCATTAGTAACAAGTTAGTTCATTAATACTTCTAATATTTTTTTATTGTTTGATGTATTACTTCATCATAATTTATTTTAATATATTTGAATTGTAGTTAATGTTCCTTGATTCAAACGGATAATTCCAATAACCAAAAATTTTTGCGCCCGTAGCTCAACTGGATAGAGCATCAGACTTCGGATCTGAGGGTTGAGGGTTCGAATCCTTCCGGGCGTACGAATTTAATGTATAATGAATAATGTAAAATTTATAATTACTTCTATTTCAATTTTCTTTCATTGTACATTATAAATTATTCATTTTACATTATTGCTATGCTCTTCTCAGAATTCAATTATAAATTTATGTATTCCGCTTTCTTAGAAGCTGAAAAAGCGCTTGAGGAAGATGAAGTTCCTATTGGTGCGGTGGTTGTCTATCAGAATAAAATCATTGGCAAAGGATATAACCAAACAGAAAAGTTAAAAGACCCTACAGCCCACGCAGAAATAATTGCAATAACAGCTGCAGCTAACCATCTGCAAAATTGGCGATTGAATGAATGCGAACTTTATGTTACAGTAGAACCATGTATAATGTGTACCGGGGCTTCAATCGCGGCAAGAATTAAGTCAATCTACTTTTCTATTTTTGAACCAAAGTTCGGAGCTTGTGGATCTTTGTACAATATTGCTGAAGAAGGAAAAGCAAATCATCAAATAAAAATTTTTACCGGGCTTTTTGCTGAAGAAAGCAACAATTTAATGAAAAAATTTTTTAAGAAGAAACGCCAAGATAAAAATAATTGATTATCTGGTAATACAAATATTTAGTGCCATCACATTTTTTTAATGTGTAATAATCCAGTTGTTTCCGCCATTTATTATTTTAATTTGCGAATATTCACTCCCGGAAAAAGTATAAGTTGCTGAAGAACCATTTATCAATTGATTTTCTGACGGTTTGATTAAAATAGAATTATTAGAGTGGCTTTTAATTACAATAAATTCTTTCCCTAAATAAGTTAATTCAAATAAAGGTAACTGTAAATTGTAATTCGTTTTTTCTGTATTAATCTCAATAATATAATTCTGCGGAGTTAGAATAGAAGAAGTTTGAGAAGCAGAATTGTAACTTCTAAAACTCGCTGGATTCGGAATTTGTAATGCCCCATCCAAACCGCCGGTACATCCTTCAAAAATATAATAATCCATTACGTTATCGTTACAAATGCCGTAATTAAATCTGTTTGTTACGAACATACATCCAATAAGAGAATTATTTCTTGGAATTGACTTTTGGTGATTTATTGATGAGTCAAAAATTGCATAGCTCGATTGCACTCCAGTTCCCGATTGTCCAAACTTGCAGGCAATAAACTTAACACCATAACTCCCAAATCCGTTTTGGTTCGAGATTAATAATACTTCAGGATATGCCGAAATAGTAGGTTTGGTTTTATCCCAATCAAGTCTATCGTTACCATAAAATATTGCATTAGTAAAATTTACATCGAAACATTCTTTTATAACAACCCCCTGTTTATAGTTATATGCCGATTGTAAAATATCGAAATAACAAGCGCCGCTATTATATAGATAAATACCAGATTCTTTATTACCCCATGCATCGCAATTCATAAATCGCATTGCTCCACAGGATTCAAAATGAAATCCATCTTCACCATTTTCGCAAGCCCACACCTTATCAAATGCAACGTCTTCACTTGTGTTAAAATAAAATCCATAACCAGAATTTCTTTTTGCGCATACTTTTTCAAATGTATATTCTCCCTGGTTTTTCCCACTATGGAAACCATCGCCTTTAACATTAAAAATCATAACATCTCTTAAAATAAAATTAGGTCTGTTCACCGGTGGCTTCCTTTCTGGAACATAAAAACCATATGTTTTATTTGTATTTTTTTGTTCTTCCTGGTTGCCATCTAAAGTTATACCTTGAACAATTACATTTTCATAATCCTGATAGTTTCCACTAGTTGCTTCCATCTGATAAGGCTCAATCATATTACAATTAGCATCGTTCAACAAACGGATTACAACAGGTTGATGTTTGAAATAATCCTTATCCCAATCATATGATTGTGTAAAAATCCCACTCAATCCTAACACTGTGCATCTTGGTGGAATTTTTAATGGTCGATCAATCATATAAATACCTTGAGGGAAATAAACAGTTCCTCCTCTCCCACAGTTTATTACTCTTTCTTTTATTGAATCAAGTGCCTGCTGAATATAGCGGGTATCATTATTATGCCCATCCCCTTTTGCACCAAAATTTTTAACATTAAAAATATCGTTTATTGTTCCAGAATTTGGTAATGTACATTCCACTTGTGAGTGTAAAATGTTTAATAGTAAAAATAGATTTATGAGAAGAATTTTTTTTTTCATTTCATTTGCTCCAGATATGGATATACTTGTTATTTATTTTAATACTTATTTTGTAACATTTCAAAACTCGTGCTTTCTTTTGTTCAAGAAAATGAAAAGTAATTGATCTGCGAGACAGAATATCTAAAATATTTTTTACTTCATTTGCTTAAAAATCATTTTACCTATATTTTTAACAATAAAAATAAGGATTTTAAATGCGTATAGTAATGTTTGGAGCACCTGGAGTTGGTAAAGGAACTCAAGCAAAAATACTTGCAGATAAATTGAATGTTCCGCACATCTCTACTGGGGACATTCTTCGTAATTCAATTAAAAATAAAACCCCGCTTGGTCTTAAAGCAAAAGAAATTGTTGAATCCGGCTATCTTGTTCCTGATGATTTGATGGCGGATTTAATAAAGGAAGTTTTATCTGGGAAAGCTTGTGAAAAAGGTTTTATTCTTGATGGTTACCCAAGGACATTAGAGCAGGCAAAACTTCTTGATGAAATTTTTGCACTTTTGAAAACAGATACTGAACATTACATTGCCATTACTGTTGATGATGAACTAATAATACAAAGATTATCAAACAGGTTAGCCTGTAAAGAATGTGGTACTATATTCAGTATAAGCGAACTGGAAGGAAAAAGAGATTGCTCAAAATGTAAAGCTGTGGAAAGTTTATATAAAAGAAAAGATGACGAGGAAGATGTGATCAGAAATAGATTAATTGTTTTCCATAAGCAAACAGAACCGGTGCTTAAATATTATGAAAAAAAAGGAAAATTAATTTTTGTGGATGGGAATAAACCTGTTCAAGATGTTGCTCAGGAAGTTCTTGATAATATAAAGTGAAAAGTTATTCGACAGGAATTACAACAAAATATTTAATGATCTAACTTTTTTGAGGTTGCTTCAATATTACTTTAAGAGCTTTTCCGTTATCAAGTTTTACAATTCTCGCATTATGTTTGCGGACTAACTCGTAATTATGAGTAGCAAATAAAACAGAAGTTCCTCTGGAGTTTATCTTTTTCAATATTTCCAAAATTTCCAAAGAAGTTTCCGGATCTAAATTACCAGTTGGCTCATCTGCCAAAACAAGCATTGGTTCATTTATTATAGCACGGGCAATTGCAATTCTTTGCTGCTCTCCACCCGATAATTCATTCGGCATATTTTTTTGTTTATGCGACAATCCAACAGCTGAGAGAGCATTATAAACTCTCTTTTTGATTTCCCGCCCTGGTGTTCCTGTAACATCCAAAACAAAAGCAAGATTGTCATAAACATTTCTGTCTGTAAGAAGTTTGAAATCCTGAAAAATGACACCTAATTTTCTTCTTAAAAAAGGCAGTTCCTTTTTCTTTATTGTAATTGAATTATAAGGACCAACCTGAACGGTGCCGGAATGAGGAAAAAGATTAATATAAATCATTTGAATAAGTGTACTTTTACCAGCACCGCTTTTACCAATTAAAAATACAAATTCACCCGGCTCCATAGAAAAATTCAACTCGCTAAAAAGCGGTTGGTTGGGATATCCAAATGTAATATTGCTAAACGTTAGCATAACTTTTATTTTTTAATGCGACAAATTGAATTCGATATGACTTGCTTGATGCATCATTAAATGTAAAAGCATCAAAACAATTTTGAATATAAAAACCATTTTCAGTTAATAACTTAAAATATAATTCCATAGGATAAATTCTTTGCTGATGAACTTCTTCAACTTTAGATCCATCAGGGTATGTTAACGTAAATTTATTTGTATGAATTTTTTTCCCTTTATTGTAGACACTCTTCTGTATGTAACTCACTCCGTTAAAGATACCTTTCCGGTTCAAATAAGAAATATGATTAATGCTATTTAATTCTAATGTTACATCAAATGAAAAAATACCACTATCATCCAGCAATTCATTTATTTCTCTGAATAAGTTACTCAATGCTTTTTTTGTTAACAAATAATTAAAACTGTCAAAGGCAGAAAATATTAAATCATATTTCTTCTTGAATGGTAGGTTAACCATATTACAACAGACTTTAAGTAGACCATCATCCTTACATTTCTGCAACATATTCAAGGAATAGTCGGATACAATAATATTTTTATAATATTTTTTTAGATTAACTGCCAAACTACCATTGCCAGCAGCTAATTCTAAAACCTTTGGTTTTGATTTTAAATTATTTTTGGTAATTGAATAATAATAATGTGCCCAATCATTGTAATTAATAAAACGCATCAAGTGAGGATATATATCGGATACTTTTGAGTATGGCTTTTTTTTCTTAAGCATATCTATTTCGATTATCAATTATTTTATTTGCGTAATTGAAAGCTTCAACTAAACTATTTTCATCTGCTTTATTTCCACCAGCAATGTCGTACGCAGTTCCATGATCAGGAGAAGTTCGGATAATCGGTAAACCAGCAGTATAATTAACACCGGAATGAAAATTTAAAAGTTTAAATGGAATAAGAACCTGGTCATGATACATTCCTAAAACAAAATCATAATTCAAGTAACTTTTATTTGCAAAGAAGGCATCAGGTACAAATGGTCCGTAACAAAACTTTGAGTAAGACGACTTTTCCATTGCAGGTACAATGATTTTTTTTTCTTCTTTTCCTATTAATCCACTCTCTCCAGCGTGTGGATTTAATCCCAGAATAGCTATTTTCGGTTGCCTGATACCGAAATCTTGTTTTAAGCTGTTTGCAACTACTTCAATACTCCTTAAAATTCTTTTTTTAGTAATAAGTTTTGCAACTTTACTTATTGGTTTGTGGATAGTAAGAAGTCCGCATTTAATTTTATCGGAAAGAAACATCATCATAAAATTATTAACTGAAGACCACTCGGCTAACATTTCCGTATGCCCGGGATATTTTATATTTGCCAGCGATAGCGCTGTTTTAGAAATAGGTGAAGTAATTATTGCATCAACTTTTTTACTAATTGCAAGATTATAAGAAATTCTAATTGCTTTATAGCTAATCATTCCTGAATTTTTTGTTGGAAACCCAACCTTTAGCTTAGCTTTATCAAAATTGATTACGGTAACTTTCTCGCCATCAGAATTAGAATATTTGCTGATTACTTCAAACGGAAAATTTGGTACTACTTGATTAGTTGTGTTATCAAAAACATTTTTGGGACAAAGGAAAAATATTTTATTTAGGCTGGGGTTGTAAATTCTATTAATTGCTTTAATCGAAATCTCCGGACCAATTCCGTTAACATCACCGCAAGTGAAAATAAATTTCTTCATAATGAATTTTCAAGAACAAAATTTCCTAATCCAGTTTTATCTCTGAACAAAAATTTTCTTGAAGGCGAATTATAAGCCCAAATTTCAGAAACATTATTTGCGTTCGTATAAATTCTATTTATCTCATCGGGTTTTCCGTATTGAATATAAATTTTACCCCTGTCAGTTTCAGATCCATTATTTGCTCCCAAAACCGAATAGTTTAAAACTGAATAATCTACACGTTCATAAAATTCAAACATCAACTCGTTGAAAGTTGTTTGTGGTGTTGGGTCCAGTTTTTTCCAGTAATTGCACAACGACTGGTAAAGAGTTTTGCTTGAAGCTTTGTTAATAATTTTAATATCTTCTTCGCTTGCAACATATTTTAAAATCTTTATTGCAAAATCAATATTCATTAATGCTGTTGGTTTTTCAATCCAGGAGACAGACAATGGAAAAGAAAAGCTTTTTAGGTTATTCAGTGTTACTTTAAAATTATATTCCCCTTCCATTAAATTTTGATTAATTGAATGAGTAACAAAATTTTTTGTTAACGAACTTGTTTTATTGATTGACACAAATATTTTATTTTCAGATTCATTAAAGGAAAATGATGAGATGAATGATTCCTCAATCTTTGTTTTAAGAACCAATGAATCAGAATTTGATATTTCTAAATCGATTGAATTTATGGTTGTATCCTGAACGGGAATAATCAAATCATAATTCTTTGGAGAAAAGGGAATAAAGTCATTATAATTAGCAAGAACCATTGTAGAATCATTTATCACCACTTCTTTGTTCTGTTCAACTACAAAAGGTTTTAAAATCTCCTCTTTCTTTTTTGAAGATATTTCAAATAGAATTTCTTTTAATTTAAATTCAGCGCCAGAATTATCATCACTAAAAATTGGAAGGATTTTATATTTCCCATCTCCTAATTTCATTTTTAGGAAACCCTGGGAATATAAATCTTTTCGAGAAGTTAGTTCAAAATTATCTAATGATATTGTTTTCTCAACAGTTTCCCTAAAAACATTTTTTGTAAGAGAATCTGTTGCTTCTATTGTAATGTTAAATCGTGCTGTAAATTTTGAATTGTCTTTTACAAATACTAATTGTTCATAAGATACCCTGAATGGGATGAAACAATTTACATCAAAATTATCATGTGTCTGTATTGCTTCTATAAAAATTCCTTTTGGGGGAATCTGCGAGTAAACCAAGGAACAGATTACAAAAAAGAAAATGAATGCTTTATTTTTAATCATAATCAATTTTCAATCTTAGTTGATAATAAAAAAAGATGAATAGAGCATGATTGCTATTATATCAGCTATTCATATTATTCATAAATTCTTTATTAGTCTTAGTACCTCTAATTTTATCCATTAAGAATTCCATTGCCTCAACGGAATCAAAATCGCTTAAGATTTTTCTTATTATCCATACTTTGTTTAATTCATCTTCCCGTAATAGCAATTCTTCTTTTCTTGTTCCGGATTTATTCACATCAATTGCAGGAAATATTCTTCTATCGCTTAAATCCCTGCTTAATACAATTTCCATATTTCCAGTACCTTTGAATTCTTCAAAGATCACTTCATCCATTCGGCTTCCAGTATCAATCAAAGCAGTTGCTATGATTGTTAAACTACCACCTTCTTCAGTATTTCTTGCCGCACCAAAAAACCGTTTTGGTTTATGAAGTGCATTTGCATCAACTCCACCTGATAAGATTCTACCACTATGAGGTGCAACTGTATTGTTAGCTCTTGCAAGACGAGTTATACTATCTAATAGAATAACAACATCTTCACCGGCTTCAACCATTCGTTTCGCTTTTTCCTGAACCATATTTGCAACCTGAACGTGTCTATCAGCGGGTTCATCAAAAGTAGAACTAATTACTTCAGCTTGAACTGACCGTTGCATATCGGTTACTTCCTCTGGTCTTTCATCAATCAATAAAATAATTAATTTTACTTCAGGATGATTTCTTGTAAGCGAATTAGCAATTTTCTGAAGTAAAATTGTTTTTCCGCTTTTAGGTGGAGAGACTATCAATCCTCTTTGTCCCTTTCCAATTGGAGCAAGCATATCAACTATTCTCATCGAGTACTCGCCGGGTGCGGATTCCAGAATAAGTCGTTTTGTTGGATAAAGAGGTGTAAGGTTATCGAAAAGTGTTCTTTCTCTTATTGCCTCCGGATTTTGCCCGTTAACTGCTTCAACCCGAAGTAATGCAAAAAATCTTTCACCTTCTTTTGGCGGGCGAACCTGACCGCTGACATGATCCCCAGTTCTTAAACTAAACCGTTTAATTTGTGAAGGAGATACATAAATATCATCCGGTGATGGTAAATAATTGTAATCCGCAGAACGGAGAAAACCATAACCATCGGCTAAAACTTCAAGTACTCCTTTTGAAAAGGTCAATCCGTCTTTGGCGGTTTGAGCTTCAAGTATTTTGAAGATTAGTTCTTGCTTTCTTAAATCACTGTAACCAGAAATTTCCAATTCTTTGGCGATTTTGTACAAATCGACAATTTTTTTTGATTGCAGTTCAGAAATATCCATTGGCATATTTCAAATCCTGTTAATTATGTTACGAAAAATATTTAATTATTGTTACTCACAATAACCGGATTTGTTAAATCGGGGTTATTTTTTTAGATCACTCTGTTTATATGAAATTGTGATAGGAACAAGAGGAACTATGATAAAATTAGGCTTATTAAGAAATAATGTCAAGTGTTTTTTTAGTTAATAGTTTTTCTTTTATGAAGCCTAATATGTATATGCTCCCAAGTACCACTAGACAATGATTGTTTTTTGTTTTAATGAAATCTGAAATAAAACTTTCCACATCAGTTTCAACAAAACATTTTAGATTTAGTTCCAAAGCAATTTCACTTAATTGTTCAATCGTTGCACATCTATCTAATAAAATATCTGTAAAATGTATTTCAGTAAAGTAAGGATTTAAAGTAGAAAGCATATCTCTTATTGCTTTATCTCTCATTGCTCCAAATAGCAAAACTCTTTTTTCGTAATTGCTTGCTTCAGAAGCAAATGTTGAAATGAAATTTTCTACACCTTCCACATTATGTGCTGAATCGAAAATAACTTTTGGATTTTCGTTAATTATTTCATATCTGCCTTGTAATCCAGTGTTCGGAATAACTTTATCAATTCCCTTTTTGAATAAATTTTTATCTAACATTTCCAACGATTCAGATACTGTTAAGATTGCCAGAGCAGCATTATATTTTTGGAACTCACCCAACAATGGATTCGGTAAATTTTCAAAAAATAATTTTGGAAAATCTAATTTCAAACCATCAATTTCATTACTTCCATATTTCGAGATTTTAAATAATTCAACCGAAAATTCGTCACACTTACGTTCAATTACTTTTTCTGCTTCTAATGGAAGCCTGCCTATAAATACTTTACAACCTCGCTTTATTATCCCAGCTTTCTCTTCAGCTATCAATTCAAGTGTTTCGCCTAATATTTCAGTATGCTCGTAACTAATAGAAGTTATAATTGAGGCAAGTGGATTAATTACATTTGTCGCATCAAGTCTGCCACCTAAACCGGTTTCAATTACTCCATAATCAATTTTATTATCCGAAAAATATTTGAAAGCTAAAGCTGTAGTTGCTTCGAAAAAAGTAAGTTTCTCCTGTTCAATATAACTAAAATATTTTGAAATGAATCCAATTATATAATCGTCAGAAATTTCAAAATTTTTAATCTTAACTCGTTCATTAAATCTAACAAAGTGAGGAGATGTATAAAGTCCAACTTTAAAACCTGCTTCAGTTAAAATACTTGCGATGAATGAAGCCGTACTTCCCTTTCCATTTGATCCAGCAATATGAAAGGATTTAAAATCCTTTTGAGGATTTTGCAACAACTCTAAAAACTTTTCAATATTCTTTAAACCGAGTTTTATCCCAAACTTTTGCAAGGAATAAAGTTTACTTATTGCCGTTTCTAATTTCAAATCTTTGCACCTACTCTTTCTTCAGGTTCCATTGTCAAGATTTCAAGGTAATAAAGTTTTTCAATCGATTTTGGTATCAAAATTAAATAATATATGATCCCGTTAAATCAGCAATACTCTGAATTGACATTTTTTTGCAATACTCCACCAATCCATTAATGATTTCTACTCCGCAATTTGGATTAATAAAATTGACAGTTCCAAGCTGAAAAGCAGTGGCTCCAACAATCATAAATTCTACGGCATCTTCCCAGTTCATAATTCCACCTATACCAATAATTGGAATATCAACATTTCTTTTTATTTCTAAAACTTTAGCAAGCGCTACTGGTTTAATTGCAGGTCCAGAAAGTCCACCAGTAATATTCATCAATTTTGGTTTTCTGGTTTTAATGTTAAAGGAAGTACCGACCAACGTATTGATAGCTGAAACAGCATCTCCACCTTCTTGTTTAACAATTTTGGCAAATGATGAAATGCTTGCTGTATTGGGAGAAAGTTTTATGATGATTGGTTTATTAGTAATAGATCTAACTTTTTCAGTAATCTTTCCAACTGATTGCAAATCATTACCAAAAATTAATCCGCCTTCTCTTACATTTGGACAAGAAACATTTATCTCAAAAGCTTTTATTGTTTCTTCAGTTGTAAGTAACCGTGTACATTCAACGTATTCTTCAATTGTGCTAGCGGCAATATTACAAATAATAGCAGAATCAATTTCTTTTAAGAAAGGAATTTTTTCTTTTATAAATTCTTCAATACCAACATTAGCTAAGCCTATAGCATTTAGCATTCCAGCCGCTGTTTCAACTATTCTTTGCGGTGGATTTCCTTTTCTTGGTTTCAAACTTACTGACTTTGTAACTATTGCTCCAAGTTTATTTAAATCAGTTAGATTTGATATTTCGTTTCCATATCCAACCGTTCCGGAAGCCAGCATAACTGGATTTTTAAGTTTAAGAAAACCAATCTGTACGGATAAATCTATATTGTTCATATTACAACTTTCCTAACATCAAAGACGGGTCCATCTTTACAGACAAGATAATAACCTTCTTTATCTGTGGCTTCTATCGGGCAACCCTGGCATATACCAAACCCACATGCCATTGCACATTCTGTGGAGACTTCACATTCAAAATTGTTCTTAATACTAAAATCTTTTAGTATTCTTAACATCGCATTTGGACCACAGCCAAATATTTTAATTTTAGTTGAAGTTAAAAGATTTATATTCTCTTCAAGAAGCTGGATTACATTACCTTGGAATCCAAGAGAACCATCATCGGTAGAAATTAAAATATTTTTCATTCCGTAAGTAATAACATCTTTAGAAGAACGTCCTCCGATGAATGAAAAAATCCTTTTCTCTTCAGATAAATTTTTGGTTACAAATGGAAATGGAGCAGATCCTAAACCACCAGCAACTATAACCGCCGTTTCAAAATCACCTTTAAGATTAAATCCATTGCCAAGTGGTCCCAAAACATCAATGGTTTCACCAACTTTTTTGTGCGATAATAATTTTGTTCCTTCACCAAGGATATTAAACATAAAATAAATATGCTCCTCTTCAACTTCACATATGCTAAATGGTCTTCTTAACAGTGGGAAAGTAGAAGTTGAAACCTTGATGTTACAAAATTGTCCCGGTGAACAATTAAGAGCAATTTCTGGCGAATGAAGTTTAATAAGATAAATTGAGTTTTCAAGTTCGTAGGATTGAACAAGAACTGAGTTAGTTATTACCAAATCTTTTTCTCTTTCTTCCTTAATGAAATATTACACTATAAATGTTTTGTCATTTTTTTCATTTTAAGATAATCAACCACATTCTTAACTGCTTGCGCCTGATCTCGTTTGCAAACAAGCAGCGCATCTTTAGTATCTATCACAATTAAATTTTCAACTCCGATTAAAGCAACAAATTTCTTGGGTGAATAAACATAAGAGTCACTCGAGTTTTGTGTATAATTGCAACTTGGAATTGCGTTTCCTTCTCCATCCTTTGTGGAAAGCTGAAAAACTTCTTCCCAACTTCCAACATCGCTCCAGGAAAAACTTCCGCTTATTAAATAAACAATACTCGATTTTTCCATAATTCCATAATCCACAGAAATACTTTTTAATTGTCCATAAACTTTAGTAAGAGTTTTTTTGAATTTTAGTGTATCGATTTCTGGTTGAATTACTTTTAATCCATCCGAAAGTTCCGGCATATATTTATCAATTTCTCTTAAAATGGAATCAACACGCCAAATGAACATCCCGCTATTCCATAAAAAATCTCCACTTTCAATAAACCGAACCGCAGTAGCATAATTTGGTTTTTCTGCAAAAGTAAGTACTTTATAAATGCTGTCTTCCAAAGGAGATTCATCAACTTGAATATATCCATATCCAGTTTCTGGTCTTGTTGGATTTATTCCAATGGTTAACAATCCTTTGGATTTGTAAGCAAACTCAGCGGCATTCCGAATAGTCTTCTGGAATTCATTTTTCTCTTTGATAATATGATCGGCTGGAAGAGTTATCATAACTGCATCTTCACATTTCTTTTCGATGATTAATGATGCGAGTCCGATTGCTGCTGCAGTATTTTTACCAAATGGTTCATCAATAATATTTTGGGAAGGAATTTCGGGAAGATGGTTCTTGATTGCTTTCTTCTGAATTTTATTAGTGATGATAAATATATTTTCATTTTTTATTAATCCATCCAATCTAAAAACAGTTTCCTGGATCAGTGAATTTTCCCCAAATATTTTTAATAACTGTTTTGGCGTCTTCTCTTTGCTTCTGGGCCAAAAGCGTGCACCAACACCTCCAGCCATAATAACCGCAAATAATTCCATAAATTTTCCCTTAATTTATATCCTGAATTTGTTTACCAAATTTTTCTGCCCGGTTTAAATAATTTGTAATATCTACTTCCTTACCTCTAACTACAGCCACAATTACTATAAGACAAGCGCGCATTCCTTCCAGAACTTCTTTAACTGGTTGGAGCGACTGAGATTTTATAAGCAACAAAGCTTTTGCAAAAATGGAATGCATACTCGCAATTATCTCAAATCCAATTTTAGAAGAAATTTCTGCGTTCTTTTCCATCAACTTATAAAATTTTTCAAGTTCATCGTAGTTAATTTTTTCCGGGGATAGTTCTTTTAAGAATTGGTCTATTGCTTTAATGGGAGTTAAAATTCTTTCCTCAAATTTCTCAAAAAGAATGTCATCACTTTTTTCTTCCAATTCTAAAATAAATTCTTCTTTCAGTTTATCACTATCTGGTTGAGCGCTTTCTTTTTCTTTTATAAAAAGTTCTGACGATTTTATTTCATGAATTTCTTCTAAAACGATACCTTTTTTTTCTGTAACTGTTTCACTCATAGTCACAGATAATTTTGAAGTTAACATATGTTCTTTCATAGAAAAGCTGATCTGACGATAAATTTGTGGACTTATCTTATCAAGTAAATTGCTAAATTCTCTGGCAATGTACGAACCATGTTCTTTGAATTTATCAGAAAGTTTTAGAAAATCAATTTTCCCCATGGCAAGATAGGTAAATACTTCTCCAAGTTTAATTGCAAAAGTAGAAAGTTCGGTTACTTTCTTCATTTCCTGTATCAAGTTTTCTAAATCTTCTGCGTGTGTAATTTCCTCGCGGAGTAAAGCAACTACTTCAATTTTTTCTGTGCTTAAACGAAGATTATTTGCGGCAGAGACAATGCATTGAACTATATATTGTTTTATTAAATCCATATATCAGTCAATAAAAACTCTGGGAATCCGTTTACTAATGTTACAGGTTATTTCATAAGGAATAGTACCTAAAATCTTCGACCAATCCCAAGCATTAACTTCGGCTTTTTTATCTTTGCCAAGAAGAATTATTTTGTTTCCTTCTTTAACTTTACCATTTCCAATATTAAACATAATTCTATCCATGCAAACTTGCCCGACTTGTTTGTATTTTTCCCCTCCAATTATTCCTTCAACTTTGTTGGTAAGTGCCCGGACGTATCCATCTGCGTAACCAATTGGAATTGTAGCTACTTTAGTTTTTTGTTTAGCAATAAATTTTCTTCCATAACTAACTGATTCACCTTTATTAATTTCTTTTATGCTGGATACAAATGAAATTAAGGACATTACCGGTTTTAATTTAATGGATTCGCTTGTTTCAAGTGAAGGGAAATACCCATATAAAGAAATTCCCGGACGAACCATGTCAAAATAGGAATCGGGTAAATCTATAATTGCACCGCTGTTTGCAGTATGTGCTAAACCATAATTTACTTTTCTATGTTTTAATTCTTTAACTATTTCAGCAAATCTTTTAAGTTGTAGCTGGGCAAATGATTTATCCCTTTCATCCGAGGTTGCAAAATGCATATAAATTCCATCAACAATAATATCATCCTGTTTTGAAAGATTTTCAACAAAATTTACTGCTTCATTAAACCGTATGCCCAGTCTTCCCATCCCCGTATCAATTTTTACATGAACTTTTATTTTTCTTCCATTGCATGATTTCTTTAGAATCTTGATATGATTTTCATTGAAAACTGTGGGAAGAATGTTATGCTTAAAGTACTCTTCAACATTTGATTCAAGTATAGGTGAAAATACTAAAATTGGCTGTTCGACAATTACAGTTCTTAATTCCAATGCTTCTTCAATTAAAGCTACGCTGTAATAATCCGGTTGTTTTTCTTTAAGAGAATTCATAGCATTTACACATTCAATCATTCCATGTCCATAAGCATCTGCTTTAACTACAGCCATAATTTTAGTGTTTCTAACTTTCTTTTTTATATTCAAAAAGTTGAACTTCAAATTAGAGAGGTTGATCTCAGCAAAAGTAGGGCGCATAATCCTATTCATTTAAAATGTCTTGCAAAATATACTTCTTGTTATAGTTAGAATCAATTTAGAAAAGAAGCTTTGGATTTACCCATTTTAACAGATTGAGAACTTTAAAATGACATTTTCAGTTTTCATATTAAGGAAACAATATGAAAGAAAAATTATCATGGTAGGTTTTCGATTTACAGATTTTAGACCTGATCCGAAGAATGTAAATGCATTTGAACAGCTTCTTGATCTATTCTTGCAACTGCTTACACTTACTTCTGGTGATGTTTCTGAGGCATTGCGGCTGTTGAACCAACTTGATGCTAAATATAAGTTAACATCGGATAAATATGGAGTTGGGGATTTCATACAGGAATTGAAAGACAAAAATTATCTCAAAGAAGATGAAGCAGATCCAGATACTTTAATTATGACAGCAAAATCCGAGCAATCGATTAGAAGAAAATCCCTTGAAGAAGTATTTGGGAAATTGAAAAGAACATCCGCTGGAAATCATAGAACTCCCTTTTCTGGTATTGGAGATGAAAAAACTTCAGACAAGCGTGATTATGAATTTGGTGACTCTCTTGATCAAATTGATATGACCGACTCAATAAAAAATGCGCAAGTAAACCATGGGATAAATGAATTTTCTTTAACGGAAGATGATCTTGAAGTTGAAGAAAAGGAATTTAAAACCATAAACTCAACTGTTTTGATGATTGATATTTCACATTCTATGATTCTCTATGGTGAAGACAGAATTACTCCCGCAAAAAAAGTTGCAATGGCATTTGCAGAATTGATAACAACCAAATATCCAAAGGATACACTTGATGTTATTGTATTTGGAAATGATGCCTGGCCAATTGAAATAAAAGACATTCCTTATCTCCAGGTTGGTCCTTATCATACAAATACTTTTGCAGGATTAGAACTTTCAATGGATATACTTAGAAGACGAAAGACAAGCAACAAACAAATATTTATGGTAACAGATGGAAAACCAACCTGCCTTAAAGAAGGAATTAAATATTACAAAAACAGTTTTGGTTTGGATAGAAAAATAGTTAATAAAACTTTAGATCAGGCAGCTAAATGCCGGAGATATGGAATTACAATAACTACTTTTATGATAGCACAGGATACTTATTTGCAAAGGTTTGTACGCGATTTTACTAAAGCAAACAATGGTAAAGCTTTCTACAGCACTCCGGATACGCTTGGTGAATATGTATTTGAGGATTACGTTAGAAACAGAAAGAAAAGAGTGAAATGATTTCCCGGTTATCAGTTTATAGATCGCTGTTGTTGTTAAATCTTATTTCAATAAATAATAGCATCTTAAAAAGAGAATTCCTTCTAACTTTTTACATCTGACGTTTGACATTTCACGTCCAACGTCTTAGAATAAAATATCATTTAATACTAAAATTGAAACAGGATTTAAATGCAGATTAAAAATTATTCTGAAATAAAAACACTTGGACAATTAAAATATTCCGGTTACTCTCCGAAACCTATTAAAGATGAAATGAGAGAAAACCTTGTTGTTCAACTTAAAGAAAAAGAAAACACTTTTAATGGGATTGTTGGTTACGAACAAACTGTAATTCCAGATATTCATACTGCAATTCTATCCAGACACAGTATTATTCTGCTTGGATTGCGTGGACAAGCAAAAACCAAAATTGCAAGGTTGATGATCAATCTTCTCGATGAATATATTCCAATTGTTGCAAATTCAGAATTGAATGATGATCCGTTCAATCCAATTTCAAGGTACTCACTTGATTTAATAGCTGAATATGGTGATGAAACTCCAATTCAGTGGGTACACAGAAGTGAACGATATACAGAAAAACTTGCAACACCGGATGTTTCCATTGCTGATTTGATTGGTGATGTTGATCCAATAAAAGCTGCTAACTTAAAACTTCCATACTCTGATGAAAGAGTTATTCACTTTGGATTAATTCCTCGTTCGCACAGAGGCATTTTTGTAATTAATGAATTGCCGGATTTGCAGGCAAGAATCCAGGTTGCTTTATTCAATATTTTACAAGAAGAAGATATTCAAATCCGCGGATTCAAGATACGTTTACCACTTGATATTCAATTTGTATTTACAGCTAATCCGGAAGATTACACAAATCGTGGTGCAATTGTTACACCGTTGAAAGATAGAATAGACAGCCAAATTTTAACGCACTATCCAAAATCGATTTATGTTTCTAAAGAAATTACACACCAGGAAGCAAGAATAACCAATGAACAACAAACTAAAATTTGCTCTTCAGATTTAGTGAAAAATTTAGTTGAACAAATTGCATTTGAAGCGCGTGAAAGCGAATATGTTGATTCAAAGAGCGGTGTTTCTGCAAGATTAACTATCTCTGCTTATGAAAATCTTGTGAGTACTGCCGAGCGCAGAATTTTGTTGAATAATGAAAAGGAAACTTCAATCAGAATTTCTGACTTTACTGGAGTAATTCCATCCATAACCGGAAAGATAGAACTAGTTTATGAAGGTGAGCAGGAAGGACCTGGCAAGGTTGCTCAAATTTTAATTGGCAAAGCTATTCGTTCTCAGTTTGCGCTTTACTTTCCAAGTCCGGATAAACTAAAGCGAAGCCAGGAATCGAATCCATACCAGGTAATTGTTAGTTGGTTTTCCAAAGGAAATGAGGTTGACCTGCTGCATAATGTTACCAATTCAGATTATAAAAAAGTTTTGCAAAGTGTTCCTGGTTTAAAAGAATTGATAAACAAATTTCATCCAAATGAAGATGAACAATTTAAATTATTATTGATGGAGTTTGCACTGCACGGTTTAGCTGAATATTCTTTACTTAGCAAATTCAGATTGGAATCCGGAATACAATTTAAAGATATGTTAAGCAGTATGTTCTCTATGTCAAAGGAAGATGATGAAGATGAGTATGATGGAAAAGATAATTATTGATGAGACTTCCTAAACAAAAATACTTCTTGAACTAAATTTTATACCGGAGACTTTAAGAAAAATTTTTTCTTCTCAAAGTCTCCAAATTATAATTTTATCAAATCCTAAAACATCAGAATCAGATACCGCTGAAATCAACATTCTCAAACAACATGCTTGGAATTTTAACTGAAGAATACGGATAAGGATCATTTCCCATTGCAACCAGTTGATTTAGAAATTCTTTCGCATTGCCGGAAATATTCATTTCATTTAACGGATGAACAATTTCTCCGTTTTCAATCAGAAGACCAACGATACCAAATGAAAAATCACCTGTTGTTGAATTAGAATTTCCGCCAATGAAACCATTTACAATGATTCCTCTTTTCAATTCCTTGCGCATATCATCGAATGATTTTGTTCCATACTCAAAGAAAAGATTTGATGGTGAACCAGAAGTTGGTTCCATATCAATCTTTTTTCCATAATAATTATCAACATAATAATGCTGGAGAACTCCTTTATCTATCATTACTCGCTTTTTAGCTGCAATTCCTTCACTATCAAAATGACGGGAACCCATTCCTTTTTCCACAAAAGGATCATCAATAATAGTTAAAACATCGGATGCAATTTTCTTCCCAAGCATGCCATCAAGCCAGGAACTCTTTTGTTGAATTGCGCGTGCAGTCATTGCACCCTGGAATAATGAAAGTATTCTTGAACTCGTTCTGTTTTCCACCAGCATTGTATATTTTCCGGATGCTATTTTTTTCTGCCCGATTTTTTGTAATGCACGTTGAACAGCATATTTGCCTAATAATTCGCATGGTGGTAGTTCTTTATAAAAACGAGTAGTAGCATAGTACCAATCTTCCGGTCGTCCATCGGCATTGTCTTTAACTGTTACTTCTGCACCAGCCGAAAAATATGTTCCACCTGATTCGCCAGAAAATCCATTGCTATGTACCTGGATACCTTCATAAATTCCATCTGAGTAACCAGCAGTTGTAGAAATAATTTTATCGCTTTGTGCCATTGCAACCTGTTCAATCTCGGCTGCCATTTTCACCCGATCCGCCGGATCAACTTTTTCGTAATTACTATCTACTAATTTAAGATCACCTTCAATTTTTGTTGGATAATATTTTGGATCAGGAAGTTTGCGGTATTCATCTTCAGTAAGATATTTTGTACTTGCAACAGCTTCTTCTATAAATTTTTCAAGTGAATCTTTTCTTAAATCGCTTGTACTATGACCAGAATAACGCTGCTTGGCATAAATCTGTAACGAAAGAGAATTTTGTGTTGATTCCTGAAGCTTATCTAATTTTTTATTTCTATGTTCAATTTCTACTGATCTATTGTTGTGTATAGATGCTGATACCTGATCTGCACCACTCTTTATTGCGTGTTTAATAACCCATTCGGCTAATGCCAATCTTTCTTTATTGTCCATATTTATTTTCCTTCTTCAATTTTAAAATTGATTATTAATTTTGATGGAAAAGTCTTAAGCTTTTACTCCGCCCACAGTTATTTTACCTACTTTAACCGTTGGCAAGCCCATAGAAACAGGAACGCCCTGTCCATTCTTTCCGCAAGTCCAGCCGCCTTCAGCCATTTGCATGTCATCGGCAACCATTTGAATATCGGCAAGAACTTTGGGACCATTTCCAATTATGTTAATGTCTTTAATTGGTTTGGTTAATTTTCCATCCTCAATTAAGTAACCGGATTTTACATAGAAGGTAAAATCGCCTGCACCAATAAATACTTGTCCATTAGTAAACGATTCGGCATAAATTCCTTTTTTTACGCTTGCAATTATTTCATCTTTTGTGTGTGGACCTGGCAGCATATATGTATTTCTCATTCGCGGTTGGGGTGCAAACCGGAATGATTCTCTGCGACCGCTGCCAGTTGGTTTAACTTTATAATACTGTGCACTTATTCTATCGTGCAGGTAACTTCTTAATATTCCGTTTTCTACTAAGAAAGTTTTTTCTGTGGGATTTCCTTCATCATCAATATTAATTGAACCGCGGATGTTTGGATTGGTTGCATCATCAACAATATTAACAAATTTTTCTGCAACTGGTTTATTAATTTTATCGCTAAAGATTGAAATGTTCTTCCGGTTAAAATCCGCTTCCATACCATGACCAATTGCTTCGTGAAGAAGAATACCAGAACTTCCGGCAGCAAGCACAACCGGCATTTCCCCGGCATCAGGTTTAACTGCTTCAAATAATTCTACTGTTCTTCTTACAGATTCTTTAGCAAGCCTATCGATATTAGCCGGAGTAAAAAATTCAATTCCTCTTCTCCCGGATAGATCGAAATAGTTTTGTTCTCTTTTACCATTTTGTTCTGCATTACAGCTAACGGATATTTGTCCCATCGGTTGGTAATCGAATTGAATTACACCATCCGAATTAGCAAGCAGAATATATTTAGTTTCATTGGTAAACCAAATATTGGATTTAATAATGCGCTTGTCTTCAGCAAAAACTTTATCGTTAATCTGTTGCAGGTATGGAATTTTTTTATCGATTCCGATTTGCTCCCATGGTGTTTCTATCGGATAATAATTTGGAGCGTCCTTAAGTTTAAGCTGGACTTGTTTAATTACACTTTTAGAATCTGCAATATTGGCGGCAGTTAGTGCAGCCAGTTTCATCGCTTTGGGAGTTATCTCTTCCGAAAAAGAATATCCGGTCTGATCCCCTTTTAATACACGGATTCCAACTCCAAAACCAACATCGCTATATGCCCGGTTTACAGCTTTGTCTTCAAGTCCAATGTAATTAGCAATGCTGTGCTCAAAGAAAAGATCGCAGTAATCTCCTCCCCTGGACAAAGCTTCAGACATAATTTCGCTAATTAATTTTTCGTCAATACCAAAATGATTGTAATAGTCAAGGAGTTTCATATCAACTCCCTTAGTTAGTGGAAATGCTTTATCTAAATTTGATTTAAGAAAAGGTGGAATTAACGCAACAGCTACTAATCCCTTTGAACTTCTTTCTAGAAAAGCACGCCGTGAGATTTTTGAACTCATATACTCTCCTAATTAATTTATAATTGGCAAGTTTTCAGCGGCAATTTAGTAAAAATAAATTGAAGTAGGTAGACCGTTTATAGAAATTTAACATTTTATTTCAGGACGGATAAAGAGCCACTTTAGTTTTAAAAGTGGCTCTACAAAAATGGTAGAAGATTAATCAGTTACTTCATTAAAACAAGTTTCTTAGTCTCTATGGAATTGCCAACTTTTAGCTGATAAAAGTAAACTCCGCTGGATAATTTATAATTTACAGTTGATAATGTATAATGATGAATGCCGGCTGTAAGTTCTTCATTAATTAAAGTTGCTACTTCTTCACCGAGTATATCAAAGATTTTTAGAATTACGAATGACGAATTAGGAATTACGAACGAAATAGTAGTTGAGGGATTAAACGGATTAGGATAATTCTGGTAAAGCTCAAACTTAGCCGGAATTTGATCACTACTTTTTTGAACTTCAGTTACAGAACGATTGAAAAAGTTTTGGACTTCTAATTTTGTATTCTTCAAAACAGAAACACTGTTAATGTTGTCTGTTCCCCGCGCTATCGCTATTGCAATTACAACTTCCTGAGTATCACCAGGTGCAAAGTTGAATGGACCAGAACTAAATATAAAATATCTTTCACCGGCTGGAAGTCCACCAGGCCAGCCTGCTCCTTCATACCAACCTGTTTTTGTAGATGGATCTCCATTAAGTACAAGAGTGGTTGCCTGTCCTGTGACAGGATCGATTATGGGATTACCATCTTTCATTAATCCTTTTAGTCCGTTGTAATATGGAATTGCATCTCCATATGCCGGACAACCATAGATTGTACTTCCACAATTATAAAGCATAAACGAAGTTAAAGGAAGATTCTTATACCCGGTTTTCCATCGATCATTAATTATTGCACTATCATTCTGTGTACCTGGCACAATCGGACCTTGAAGAATCATATATCCAACAGCAGGAGGCGCAGTGCCATAACCTCCATATTGAGCTTCATCTTTGTTATCGCTGTTATAGCAATAAACCATATTAAGAACAGGATGTGAACCTGCATAATCATCAACTGCATTTCCTAAATCGGGATCTACAAAATAACCAAGATACATATCCTCAACATTGGAATTCCCCTTGTTAATAATTGTTTGTTTTTTAAATACTACGTTTTCTAATCCGGGTTGATTGAATGCATAAATACAAGTTTGCACTTCGAATCCAAATGGATTATTCCCAAAATTATAGTTTGACTTAACGCTGTCCAAGTCATTGGAAACAGACCACAAAACTTCATCGCCGTAAAAATTTGCTTCACCAACATCATAACTGCCGTTTCCGTTTGCATCTTTCCAGGGAGCTCCATCCCATACAGGCCATTCCGTTAGATCTTTTTGGTAAGCATCTCGTTTCTCTCCCTGCGGTAAGCTCATCCAGTCCTTTCTGATTTTGTACACTCGGTTCCCCATCAAAGTTGGATCATCAGGTAATCCATTTGGTAATATCTTTCCGGCGGCAAATGCCGTTCTGTGAGTGTTGCCATTAACCGTTACCTGATTATTTACTTTTCCACCCCAGATCAGACCATCAGCAAAAATTGCACTTAAAGTTGCATTTTCTCCACCAGGCCATAAAAAACCTGCACCCGATGGAGTAGTACAACCCGATCCGTTGTTACTTGCCCACATTTTTACTTCATTTATAGCGATATAATTATAAAAATTTACAGTTTGAATCTCAGCGGGATTTTTCTTCAAAAGGGTTTTTGCTTTCAATTCGCATATTGATTCATTGGAAACGACTTGTGGAAAAGCAATTATTGAAATTATCAGAAATGTTAACAAAGCAAGAATTAAAGATTTCATAAGAACCCCTTACCTATTTAATTAAAAAATAAAACCTTCCTTTCCATCCTAAAATTTAGTTAAGATATATAATTACATTACAAACTTAGTAAATCTGCTTTCAAAGTCAACTCATTATTTTAACATCAACATTTTCTGTGTAAGTGATTTTTCTCCTGATTTAAGTTGAATTAAATAAACACCGGAGGATAATTTATAATTTATAGTTGATAATGTATAATGATGAATGCCGGCTTTAAGTTCTTCATTAATTAAAGTTGCTACTTCTTCACCGAGTACATCAAAGATTTTAAGAATTACAAATGACGAATTAGGAATTACGAAAGAAATTGTTGTTGAGGGATTAAATGGATTTGGGTAGTTCTGATAAAGTTCAAACTTTGCTGGAAGAATTTTTTCCTTCTTTACATCTGTCGGAATGTGAGAATCATAAAACTCCTGAACAACTTTTGCTTTTCTTTTTAATTCGGCAACGCTGTTTATATTATCTGTTCCTCTTGCCATTATTATAGCATAGACAACTTCCTGAGTATCTTCAGAAGCCATTTTGGATGGACCTGAATCTACCATCAATCTTCTATCATAAGGCAAAGGTCCTCCGGGCCATCCTTTCCCTTCATACCAACCTGACCCAGCTATTGGATCTCCGCTTAAACCATATTTTGTCGAGAGTCCTGTATTTGGATCAGTTAAAGGATTGCCCGCGAACGTTGTTAAACATCGCATATTGTTATACATTTGAAGTGTACCTTCATAAATTCCAACTGAAGGATCGGTTGTTCCTGGCATCCAGTTTTTAATAATAGGCGTGAACATTGTCATTCCTAAGTTTTTATAACCGTGCTTCCATCTATCATCAAATCTTGCCGAATCTGATATTTCTGACAAGAGAATGGGACCTTGAAGAAGCAAATATCCTATTGCTGGAGGTGGGCTGCCATACATGTAATCATCATTTTTCCCATTATAGCAAAAGCCTAAATTCAAAGTTGAATCACAACCAATATAATCATCACTTGCATCACCTAAATCTGGATCAGCCCAATAAGACAGATACATATCTTTAATTTCTTTTCCGCTTCTGTTTATCAATTTATATTTCTTAAATACAACATCTGCAAGATCATCTTGTCTGTCATATCCAAATGTTGATACCTGAACTTCCAATCCAATTGGGTTGCTTCCATAAGTTCTTATCGAAGTTGCTGTATCAAGATCATTTGCCACAAACCATAGAACTTCGTCTCCAAGAAATCCTGGTTGATCAATACCTTTTGTAAATTTTCCATCTTCATCTTCATCAATAAAAGGTGCTCCTAAATCTCCAGGCCAATTCTGGTAGTTATATTCATATCTGTCTTTCTCAGGTCCACCAGGCAACAATTGCCAATCCTTTTTTATTTTCCAAATTCCTTCCGCAGATCCCGCATTTCCATCTGGTAATATTTTGCCCGGTTTTAATCCTTGTCTATGTGTATTTCCATTCACATAAATCTTTCCGTCAATTTTTCCTCCCCAAAGCAATCCATCTTCAAAACTAGCTCCAATCGTTGCGTCCTTACCTCCGGGCCAATAAAATCCCTGTCCATCTGTAATTGGATCATGAGACCCATCTCCGTTGTTTCCAATCCACATTTTTATCTGGTTGACAGCAACAAAATCATAGTTGGGATTATAACCAATAGTAAAAGTACTATCGCTTATATCATAATTATAATTTTTATCTGTATCTATAATTTTTAGCTTACAATTGGAACTTGGTAAGTTTAGTACCGTCCATTTAAATTTATTTGTTTCAGAAATTTGTTCAGCAATGGTTAACCAATGAAAACCGTTATCTGTACTAATTTCGCATTTAACCCTGAAAACATTTTTGCTTTCCCACTCAAAATTATATTCTGAACCAATCGTTAAATATTCACCTGGTTGAGGTTTCCAAAGGATAAGACTTGAGTAATTGCCGTTTGCATCAGTTTTAATTAATTTAATATTGCCATTTTCTCCTGCTATAATAAAGCCATTATCTCTTGTTTGTCCTATAAAACTTGGAAAACCACCTGAGATAGTTTTACTCCATAAAGTATCACCTTGCTGATTTATTTTCTTTAACCATTCTCTTCCAACAAGGATAAAACAAGAATCATTTGTTTGATTAATAAAATATGCTCTTCCAGATAATGGTTTTACCCAAACATTATTTCCGGCAGAATCAATTTTTGTTACGTAATTATTTCCTGGCAATAGGATTCCTTCGTCAGATGTTTTTATCATTGAATAAGAAATTGAACTTAGTATACTTGTCCATAGTGAATCACCCAGTCTACTTACTTTGAGAAGTTTTGAGTTTGCTAAAAGTGCATACCCATCATAAAACTCAACAACCGGTAGCCTAGTAGTGTATGAAGTAAAAGGTAAATAATAGTTTTTCTTCCAGATTACATTGCCAATTGAATCGGTCTTTATAAGAACTTCACATATATCTGGTGAAGATAAACTTGAACTTGCGGAAGCATATCCGGAAATGATAAATCCATTATCTTTTGTCTCTACTACAAAAGAGCAAAATTCATTTTTAACTGAAGCGAATAACCTTGTCCAAAGCGTATCGCCATTTGAATTTATTTTTATTAAAAACAGGTTAACAACTTCACCGGTTTTCTTTATGGCAATTACTACAAAGTTTCCATCTGATGTAGTTGTTATGAAAGGCGAATTTAATCCAAGCGCATCATAATTCTTTTCCCAAACTTTTTCACCATGTTTATCAACCTTTAATACTCTTAGCTTTGAATTGGTCAAATCACTTGAAATACTATTTGCGTCACGTCCTGCAATAATAAAATCATCTTCTGTTGTTTGCACAACTGAATAGCCAATACCCTTACCAAAATGCTTTTCAAATGTAATACTCTGTGCAATTATGGCTAAATAAAAAAGGAAATAAAATAAAAAGGAAAAAATGATTTTCATTTTATTAACACCAATTTTTTTGTATTGAAATAATTTCCCGCCTTCAGTCTGTATATATATATCCCACTTGCTAATTTACTTCCATCAAATTTTACTTCATAATTTCCTGCCGTTTTTTCCTCATTAACTAAAGTTGTCACTTCTTTTCCAAGCACATCAAATATTTTTAATTCTACTCCGCTCCTTTCTGGAATGGAATATTTTATTGTTGTTGTTGGATTAAATGGATTCGGAAAGTTCTGATAAAGTTTATATTCTTCAGGAATAATTTTACTATCATTAACATCACTCAGAATTCCAAGGTAATAGAAATTTTTTACTGCTTTGGTTTTATCCTTAAGAACTTTAATGCTGTTGATGTTGTCAGTTCCTCTTCCAATTATAATTGCATACACAACTTCCTGAGTATCACCAGGAGCAAAGTTAAATGAACCGGAAGTAACCATAAGTCTTCTATCACCGGGGTAGTGTATTGGAGTGATATCATAACCGGGAGGCCAACCTTTACCTTCATACCAACCGATTTCAGCTACCGGATCACCTGCTAAACCAAATTTTGTTGTATCACCCGTATTCGGATCAATCATCGGCTCACCTTCATTTCTTAATCCATTAAGTAAATTATAAAATTGAAGCGTGCCCTCGTATCGTCCTTGAGATGGATCATGTGTCCAGAATGAACCTTTCATATTTGGAACGAAAGAACTCATTCCCAAATTCTTAAATCCATTATGCCAGAAATTGTTGAAGAAAGCGCTATCGGAAGAGTTTGAAGTTTGCTTTGGTCCTTGTAATAAAAGATAACCTAAAGCAGGCGGCGGTGTACCATAACCATAATTTCCTGATCCATCAATATTATCTGCGTTGTAGGTAAACCCGAAATTTAGAAGTGTATCGCAGCCAACATAATCATCATTACCATCACCCAGGTCTGTGTCCGACCAATAACCAAAATACATATCTTCAACTATTGAATTGCTTTTATTTATAATCTTATATTTTTTGAACACAACATCAGCCAAATCATCAGTCCTGTTATAACCATAAGTTGTAGCCTGAACTTCCAATCCGATAGGTTCGCTTCCGTACGTGTAGTGAGTAATTGTTGAATCAAGATCGTTAGCAACAAACCACAGTGTTTCATCGCCTTCAAACTTTGGTTTGTCTATTCCTTTTGTGTACTGCCCATCGTGGTTTATATCTTCATACGGGGCACCAAGTTCGCCAGGCCAGTTATTATAATTGTATTCAAATGCATCTCTTTCAGATCCGGGTGGAAGCGATTCCCAATCTTTTCTAATTTTCCAAATATTATAAATTGGTTTGGTGGTAGTATCAGGCAAACCATTTGATAAAATTTTGCCTGGCTGTAAGCCATTTCTATGTGTATTACCATTTACATTTATTACTCCATTTACTTTCCCTCCCCAAATTAAGCCATCCTGAAATACAGCACCGATAGTTGCATCTTTGCCACCGGGCCAATAAAGTCCCGCCCCATCTGATCTCGGATCGTGTGAACCCATTCCATTATTACCAACAAACATTAAAATCTGATTGATGTCTATGTAATTGATGGTGCCCGGATCAAAGATCCGGAAACTTATTTCGCTTATATCAAAAAGCTCAGGATATTCAGCATCAACAATTTTGAGTTTGCCTTTTATAGTTGGTGTTTCGGGTACTACCCAAACATATGAGCTAGTATCCGGCAAATTCTTCACAATCTCAATCCAGTTTACTCCATCATCAGTTGAGTAATATAAATCAACTTTATTTACTGCTTCACTTCTCCAATTAATAGTGATACTATCATTTATAAAAAAAGTATAATTGGAAAGTGTAAGACTAAGTCTTTTTACTTCATACTCATTATTTGTTTTCATTAGCCAGGGTGGTGAATAAACTGCAATATAATCGCTAGCACCACTGATTATTAGCCCTTTATCTAAAGCTTCCTTTACAAAAAGGGCATTGTAGTTATACAGACTTTTCTGCCTTATTAAATTTCCATCTTCATCAAGAATTTTTAAAAACCTATTATTTTGCCCATAGGATACAAGAGCAATTTTTTTATCATAAGTTTCAACCATATCAGTAAGTTTAAAAGGGAAATCTTTCTGCCATAAAATATTGCCGGATTTGTTGAACTTATATAATTTTGTATTAACACAAGCTAAAAATCCTCCATCGGCTAATGGAGTAATGCTGTTCACCTTCATATCCAGTTTGGTTGTCCAAAGTGAATCACCGTTTTGGTTTACACCAAGTAAAGAACTACTATTTGCAATTACTAGTTTATCATCTGCAAGTTTTATAAATTGACAATCAATATTGGAAAAGAGTGCGGGATATTTGTAATGTTTCATCCAGATAAGATTACCAAGCGAATCTGTTCTAATCAGAATTGGATTTACATAAGTACCAGCAAGAATTAAAAAACCAGAATCATCCATCTGCATTACCATCATTCCATATTCCTTCAACAATGAATCACCATAGAATTTCTGCCATTCTAATTTGTTGTCGGAGCTAAACTTTGTAAGAGAGATATTTACGTAGGAATTTGGGTTTTTCCCTTTAATAATAGAAGAAACAACTGTCCAACCTCCATCAGAGGTATTACATAATGGATTTGATCTGAGAAACAATTCGACTGTTAAATCATTATAACCTATAACTCTGCCTTTCTGATCAATATGTACTATTTTCATTGTTGGATTATAAATAGCAATAGCTACCAGGTAACTGCTGTCTTTTCTTTGCTCAGATCCAAGATAATTGAAATTCTTGTAGCGAGTATAAACGCTATCAAATGTAATAACCTGTGCATTGTAAGATGATAGACATAAAAATAAAAGAATGAAGAAAGTTTTTATCTTTTTCATATACCTCTCAAAAATTTGTTGTCATTTTGGACAGGATTTTATTTGTAAGCAAATAGAAATAATGGCTTTCGATTAAATATTCGCCATCCTTTGTTTGGATAGCTGTAAATCCAGGACTTTTAGAATAATCTCTAATGAAAGTGTTCGTCTGAGAAAATAACTGTCCATTTAACAGTAAACAGCGCTTAAGGCAAATTAAAATTATTTTTATATAATTCATCATTTTATTAATACTATTTTTTTTGTATTGAAAAAATTTCCTGCTTTCAGTCTATAGATATAAACTCCGCTCGAAAGATTACTTCCATCAAAATGAACTTCATAATTTCCAATGGATTTTTCTTCATTAACTAAAGTTGCTACTTCCTTGCCAAGTACATCAAATATTTTTAATTCTACCCTACTTCTTTCTGGGATAGAATATTTTATTGTTGTTGTAGGGTTGAAAGGATTTGGAAAGTTCTGGTAAAGTTTGAATTCCTTGGGCAAGAAATTACTTTTAGCAACATCATCCAGAATTCCAAGGTAATAGAAATTTTTAACCGCTTTGGTTTTATCTTTTAGAACTTTTACACTATTTATATTATCCGTTCCTCTACCTATAATAATTGCATAAACAACTTCCTGAGTATCGCCAGGAGCAAAATTAAATGGACCGGAAGAAATCATATGTCGTCTATCTCCAGCAAAAGGTCCTCCTGGCCAGCCATTACCCTCATACCATCCAGTATTAAAGACTGGATCACCAGAAAGAGGAAATTTAGTTGTATCACCTGTGTATGGATCAATATAAGGTAATTCAGGTGCTTGATATGAATATCTGGATCCTTTTAAATAATAATAGAAGCCAAGTGATCCATTATAACCTATCGGTGGATCAAGTGCATAAAGCCACGTCTTGAATATTGCTGCATATGCTGACATAGTTAAATTTTTCTTTTCCTTTACCCATCGTCCATCAAAGTAAGCACTATCAGATAATTTTGATGGACAAGTTGGTCCTTGTAATAAAAAATAACCTAAAGCAGGAGGAGCAGCACCATACGCTTGATCATTGTTACTACTGTTGTATGCATATCCTAAATTGAGTATTGAATCACATCCAACATAATCATCACTACCATCACCTAAGTCGGTATCCGACCAATAACCGAAGTACATATCTTCAACAGTAGTTGTGCTTTTATTTATAATCTTATATTTCTTGAACACAACATCAGCCAAATCATCAGTCCTGTTATAACCATAAGTTGTAACCTGAACTTCCAATCCGATAGGTTCGCTTCCGTACGTGTATTGTGTAATTGCTGAATCAAGATCGTTTGCTACAAACCAAAGTGTTTCATCACCTTCATACTTTGGTTTGTCTATTTCTTTAGTGTATTGACCATCGTGGTCTATATCCTCATATGGTGCTCCTAGTTCACCAGGCCAGTTATCATAATTGTATTCAAATGCGGCTCTTTCGGATCTGGGTGGAAGCGATTCCCAATCTCTTCTGATTTTCCAAATATTATAAATTGGTTTGGTGGTAGTGTCTGGTAAACCGCAAGACAAGATTTTCCCCGGTTGTAAGCCACTTCTATATGTACTACCATTTACATTTATTACTCCATTTACTTTCCCTCCCCAAATTAATCCATCCTGAAATACAGCACCGATAGTTGCATATTTTCCACCGGGCCAATAAAGTCCCGCCCCATCTGATCTCGGATCGTGCGAACCCATTCCATTATTACCAACAAACATCATAATTTGATTAATAGCTATAAAATCTGAAGTGGAATTATAAGTGATCGAGAAGTATTCATTACTTTCATCAAACAGAGTTGGATTATTTGCATCGCTAACTTTTAATTTGCATTTATCTGAAGATTTCCCTTCCATTGCAAATTTATAAAATCCAGAATCAGGGATGACAGATGCAATTCTATCCCAACTAGCTCCACCATTAGTTGTTAAATCAATATTTACATTTGATATACTCTGACTATACCAATAAAAAATATATTCCCTCCCAATTACACAAGATTGAGCATCATTAAAAGAAGTTAAAGCAACCCCGCTTGCATTTCCATTTGCGTCTGTTTTAATCAAACTGATATAATTATTTATATGCCCTGCTAAAATAAATCCTTTATCTCCTGTGCTTTGAATTTCATAAAAATAATTTGGAATTACTATTTCCCATAATTTATTTCCATCAGCATCAGTTTTTAAAATTCCACGGTCTACTAAAGCAAAACCACCATCTTCGGTTTGTATTACTGATCTAAAAGTCCAATTGGAATAATTTTTTGTCCAAATTTTATTTCCAATTTTATCAGTTTTCATTAAAAAATCTTCACCACATAAAACAAAACCACTATCGCTTGTCTGGAAAAAGTCCGTACAGGATTTTGAAAGATTCTTTACCCATAATGAATCACCATCATCAGAAATTTTGAATAACCTACCTTTGACGTATAACATGAAATTATTATCAAACGTTTTTTGAATATCAAGAAAAGTAATGGATGAAGTAGGGAAACTAAATAATTTGCGTTTGATTAAGTTGCCATCATAATCAGCTTTAATAATCATTGTTTTATCAGGAGAATTTAATGCTTGATGGGTACCTGCTATTAAATATCCGCCGTCATCTGTTAGAACAAATGATTTACCAAATTCACAAGCGGTAGTGAGGTAAGTTTTAGTCCAGATTGTGTCTCCTGATTTGTTCAATCGGTACAAACAAACATTCGTATCATTACCTTCTTTTGTACCAACGAAACTATATCCTTCATCGGAATGTTGAACAACTCGTAAAAAATAAGGAAGCGGCTCAGTTAGATTTTCGAACTTTTTTTCCCAGATAAGATTTCCTGCATTATCTGTTTTAGTTAATATTACAATTTTATCATAATACAAATAACTACCGATTAAATATCCTGAATCTTTAGTCTGAATGACTGAGCAGCCACCACCTCTTGAATAATTTTTAATGAAAGTGTTCGTCTGTGAAAACAATTGGAAGGAAAACAGTATTGTGAATAATAAAATTGAACGATAGGTTTGTTTCATTTCAAACTCCCTCTTCCAAATGATACAATGTAAATCTCAGTTAACTTTAAGTCTTTGTGACTAATTTTTACTTCCCGAACAGCAAAATTAAAAAGACACTATTAACGTAAAATATTTTCTTATTAGAAGCAATGTGAATATGAGTAAAGTCAAAGGAAGGAATCTGGGAAACGGGGAATCAGAGAAACGGAGAATTGGAGAAATGAGGAAACGGAGAAGTGAAGAAGCGGCGTTAGAAATACATTGAGACTCTGGGAAAATTATTTATCCCGGAGTCTCAATGATTTAAAAATTATTCTTCGTGCTTAACTTTAAATCCTTTCATCATCCATTTTCTTGCAAGCACTAAACCAACCGGAGATATTATAGCGATAAATCCGTAATACAACCACATTGTTTCTGTGTGCATTTCTGCAGGTGCAACTCCCTTTGGAGCATAATGCATCAAGAACCAGCCGGAATATAAACTTGTAACAACTTTAGTAAGGAACCAAGGAAACTGACCAATACCCATGTAAATTCCAGTCATTCCTTTTGGAGCAATATCTGCAACCCACTGAAGGAATCTTGGCTGCCACATTGCTTCTCCGATCGTCATTATAACTAAATAAGCAAACACGTTAAAAACAGTTGGTCCTAATGCAAGGATAAAAGTTGGTGAAGCCATAACAAAAGTACCATAGATCATCATCTTATAAGTATTTTTTTTAATTGTTAAAGCAGCAACCATTGGAGTTAAAATGAAAATTAATATAGGATTGAAGTTGGTAAAAAATTCAAAGTTATCCTGAACAACACCGGTAAATGCCCGACTAAAATAAACAGGAAGCGTTAACCAGTTATGAGCAAACAAAGTTTGAACCGGAATAAGAATGAAAATGAAATACATAAATCGGAAATCTGTTATTGGAAAGTTTTTAACATAGAACATAATTTTTTCTTTGGCGGATTTTTCATCCTGAGCTTTTTTATCTGCAGCAATTTTTTCTTTAGAGTCTTTGCTCATTTCCTGAATTGTCTTATCAATTGTTTTTTTTGAAAGAATTATTGCTACCACAATAATTCCCAGAACAGTCAACACTACATAAACCCACATCACTGCTAAGATTCCATCTTTTTCATTTCCAAACGCTTTTCTGATTGGTGGAGCCATTAAGCCAGGAAGAAATCCACCAAGATTCATCAATGCATAAAGCATGGCGTATCCCATTGCAGAAGTTTTTTCGTTTGTGAATAGTTTTACTGCCGCATAACACGCAGGTTGATAAATTCCATATCCCAAAACAATTCCAAAAATTCCAAGCAAAGCAATAAGATGCGCCGTAGACCACAATCCAACTGATGAAGTAATATTTGGTCCAAGTGTTAGGAATATTCTTCCAATCAACATGAAGATTAGAGAGTAGATAAGAGATTTACGGACACCAATCCAATCAACAGTTGCCCCAAGAAAAAGCATGGCAAGCGTAATTCCAGCAGTTTGAAGCCCAACCATTTGTCCGGCTCTTATATCATCAAGTTTTATAAAATCAGTAAAGTAGATTACTAAATAACCAACTACACCAAAGTACGTTAGTCCTTCAAGTAAATAAGAAAGATTAACTCCCCACAGTGCACGAGATGCATGGAATAAATCAATGAATGGTTGAGTTATTTCTTTTAAAACTCCTTTGAAGACATTTCCACTTGTGTGTTGTTTGTCTTCTTTATTTTGTTCCATAAAAACTCCAATTTGAATAAATTCTAATAACAGGTTTAATTTTGCCTGCCAAGATAATGAATCATTTTGTCTTTTCTTACTAACAAAGAATGGGGATTTTTATAACCGGCGCCATCCCATATTTTTAATAATTTCACCGTCGCTGGAAAGCATTATACACCCTAACTTATCTGTTCTTAGAATATTGATATTTCTTTCCTGTACTCTTTGCAAAGTAATTGGTGATGGATGTTTAAATTTATTGTACTGTCCGGCACTAATTAAAGCATACTTTGGATTAACAACATCTAAAAATTTTGTAGATGAGCCGGTTGAACTTCCGTGGTGACCAAGTTTTAGTAAATCAGATTGTAAGAATCCTGCGAAATTATTAATTAGTTTGCTCTCAGCTTTCTTTTCAGCATCACCCACAAATAAAAAGCTATTGTTGCCATAAACAATTTTGATAATTCCACTTCTATCATTCATTTTAAATTTAGAAAACTCATTATCATTTGGATTGTACAAAAAATAAATTCTCGCATCACCAATCTTTAAAATATTTTTATTGTAATGATGAACAAGAACTTGATTCTCCGCAAGAAATTTTTCTAAACGAATATCTTTTTTGTAAGAAGTGTCAAGTGGTGGTTTATATATTTCTTGAATAACTCCATTATGCACCAATGAAACAAATCCTGCATAATGGTCGCTATCAACGTGCGATATAAATCCATAATCGATTTTATCCACACCGAGATATTGAAGAAGAGGCAAGATAATTCTTTCTCCATTATCAAAATATTGCGTGGCTTCACCAGCATCAATCAACGCAGTTTTTCCATTCGGAAATTTTAAAAGAAATGCATCACCCTGCCCAACATCAATTGCAGTTATACTCAATTTATTTTTAGGCAGATATTCTTTATTGTCTAAAGAGCTAAGAATTAAAATGTTTGCGAAAGTTAGAATTATTAAAATGAACTTTGTCTTTGCAATTACAAATTTTTCATAATTGTAGAAGATGATAAATATTAAAAAATAAAATATTAACGCATCTAAAACGGAAAATTGCCTGATTGCAAGAAATGAAAATTTGAAACTACTTAGCTGATGAGCAATCCAATATAAAAACGCAGTTGCTAAATTATTTACACTTGCATATACAATTGCGGCTTTTAGCCAGACAATACCAAGAACTAAAGTTAGTATTCCAATGCTAATCATTGCTCCGGTTAATGGTACAATAATTATATTGGCAACAAGCGAAATGAGAGATAGCTTCCTAAAATAAATCAATGTAAAAGGTAGAGTTCCGATTTGAGCAGCAAGAGATACTGTACAAAAAAGCAAAAGTTTTTTGAGGTAGTTATTTTTAAGATTTATTTCATTTATCCTTTTCTTAAAAAATGGAGTTAATGCAACAATTGCTATTACAGCCGCAAAAGACAATTGTAAACCAGGATCAAATAAGTCGATTGGATTTATAATTAAAATAATTAATGCTGATAAGGAAATAGAATTATAAATGTTAGTTGATCGATTGGAAAGAAAAGCAGTTAGAATCACAATTCCCATGATGGCAGATCTTACAACCGATGCTGTTGCACCGGTAACATAAATGAAAAGAAATATTCCAATTATTGTAAGCGTAGTTCGCAAATAGAGATTCAGTCTGCCAAATACAAATAGAAAAATTACAAGGATGTATGCAACATGCAATCCAGATACAGCCAGTACGTGAACCACTCCAGTATTAATAAAATCAGTTTTGGTTTCATCATTTATTTCAGTTCGGTCACCAACAAGTAAACCTTTCAGCAAAGCCGATGTTTGTGCATCATGCAATTCTGTAATACTTTTATCAATTGCTTTACGTGCATCTAAAATCAAATTTGGGATTATTTTATTTGTAAAATTTGTGATTTTAAAATCATTGGTTGAGTAAGATGTAAATAATCCGCTGATTCCTTTTTGTTCAAGATAATATTGATAATCAAATTCACCGGGATTCCTTTGTTCTCTTCCTTTTGTAATCGTGCCTTTTATTGCCACATAATTTCCAACACTAGAGTTATTATATATTGAATCCAGATTTTTTCTTGATTCATCTCTTACTCTACATAAAAATGAATGATTAAGTCTTGTTAAATTTCCAGAAATTCTAACCGAATCGACTTGTACCGTCATTCTAATTTCATATTCACGATTTAGTTCAATGTCTTCAATCATTCCGAAAATTTCTGCATTTTGAATTTTGGAATCATTAAATGGATATGGATGAATTGATATTTGCGCAATTGAGTATGAAACGATTCCGAATGAAATTATTAACAATGAAATAGAAATGATTGAAAATAAATCTCCCAGTTTCAATAATCTTGATAAAAGGAATAGTGTGGTTAAAGATCCGATTACAATTAACTGGAGATCAAGATTAAGAGGAAGAATAAACACTTTCGCGAGAATAATTCCCAGAACATAGCAAAGAGTTACTTTTATTAAAGGATAATCCTTCATTTATATAAATTTATTATTGCCTGTTTTATTTGAGTAAGGTTTTTAATCTTCTTGCTTAATTCTTTGGCAAATTTTCCTGCGGTAATAGTTAATGCAGGATTCAATGTGTGCATTTTTACAGAAATATCTTCCAGGTTTCCATGATCCGAACAGATTATTAACGTTATCATTTCTTTGTCCAGGTTTTTTAAAATGAAATATAAAAACCGGTCAAACGATTCCATAATTGTTTCCATTTCTTCACGGTGCCTCCAATGTCCAAGATGATCAGTAAGAAAATATTCATATACAGTTAAATGATTCTTAGCGGAAATTCGTAATAATCTTTTAGCTGCTGATTCTGGGCTTATAATACGCAATTTGTAACCAAGTTTTCTTACCCATCTATCATTGGTAATATCGGCAGCTAAAGCTCTCCCCTTCCAAATATCAGAGGAATGATATAAAGGAATTCCACTAAATCGGCAGCTTAATGTGGTAGTGCTTAACCTGGTTTTACCAGATTTGATATAATCGAAAAATACTTTTGGATAAGCATTAACAAAAACTACTTTCTTTTTTCTTCGTTTCAATTCAAGGAAAATATTTTTTGTTTTTAATTGTGGAATAGTTGTGGAATGCGGGAATGGACCAAAATGTCGCCCAGCAATCTTTGGAGCATTTACGCCACAAAAGATTGATGTCTGTCCAGTTCCGCTTTGTGGTAATCCTTCAACGCCAAGTAATGGATCAGTTGGAAATAAATAACAGCCATCAGAATTTAAATATAAATTATCAATTGAAGGTGGTTGACCAAAGATATCATTTAGAAATCTGAAATGATATTTGAAAAAAGGATTTATTGCTGGATCCGGTTTTCCAATTCCTACCCCATCCACAAATATTAATAATGTTGATTGCATAATTTTCAATTTTAACAGAAAGCTGACTAACAATTAAAATTTACTTTGATCTGTGTAAATCATAAACACATCGGACTATTTTTCTAATTTAGATTCCACCAAAATTGTAACTGGTCCATCATTAAATATTTTTATCAACATCATTGCTCCAAAGATTCCAACTTTTACCTTTTCCTTACCTAAATTATCTTCAACTCTTTGAATGAATAGTTTGTAAAACTCATCAGCTTTTTCCGGACGTGCTGCATCGATAAAGCTTGGTCTATTGCCTTTTCTTGAGTCGCCATAAAGTGTAAACTGAGATATGATAAGAACCTCTCCTTTAACATCTTTAATTGAAAGATTCATTTTTTCATTTTCATCTTCAAATATTCGGAGGTTGCAGCACTTGTCCGCAACGAAATTTATATCCTCAGGTTTGTCATCATTGTGAATTCCAAGAAGTATAACCATTCCTTTACCAATCTCGGCAGAATAATTCTCTTTTGAAATATAAACCCCACCCTTAGTCACTCGCTGTACTAATGCCCTCAAACTAATTCTCCATAAACTACTCTTTCAATATTTAGGAAATCTTTTTTAACAATTACATTACGAAAATTATTTTTCTCGAAAATTATTTTAACATCACTATGTTGTCCTTTGCCAACCTCAAAGAATAAATAGCCGGGTTTATTCAAAATCAAATTTGCTTTCTCAGAAATTAATTCATAAAACTTAAGTCCATTTCCAAAATCCGAGATTGCGTTGGCTGGTTCATAGTTAACAATTTCTGGCTGAAGAGTTTTATATTCATTTATCGAAACGTAAGGTGGGTTGGACACAATTACATCAAAATTATTTTCAGGATTAAAGTCTTTAATGTCTGCATTCACAAATTTTATTCTTTCATCCAGATTATTAAGTTTTTCATTTTCTTTTGCAAGATTTATAGAATCAGGACTAATATCAATTGTTGTAACTGTTGATTCGGGAAATAATTTTGCAAGACATATTGCAATGTTTCCACTTCCAGTTCCAATATCAAGGAAGGATAATTTATTTTCTTTGGGAAAATAGTTCAGAATTGTTTCTATCAATATTTCAGTTTCCTGCCGAGGGATTAGAACAGATTTATTTACCATGAACTCGAGTCCATAAAATTCAACTGATCCCAATATATATTGTAGCGGTTCAAATGATGACCGGCGTTTTAAGAACTCGCGGTATACTTTGATTTCCTCATCCTTCAAAGGTTTATCGAAAGACAGATACAAATCCAATCGTTTGCATTTTAAAATATGCGCGAGCATAATTTCTGCATTAATTCGTGGAGAATCTATTCCTTTTTTGTCCAAATAATCAGTTGTAAGTTGAATGCCTTCTAATACAGTCATAATCGGTTACTAATTTCTTTAAAGTAAAGATAGTGAAGGATAGCTAAAATGTAAATTGTTTATTATTTAGTTAACTCGTTTCAAAAATATATTTTGCTAAGCAGGAAGGCAATAAATAAATCCTTTGTTAATCCTAAATAGCTTTGACTTTTTAGTTTCAATATAATAAGTTGGAACTCATTAATAAACTTGATATTTGAATTTCATTTGGAGCTTATTTTTTTCGCAAACTAAAATAAGGTAATCATTCAATGGAATGGATACTTCTAATTATCTGGTTAGCAATCATTAATGGTGGTTTGGGTGGACAATATATTCTTAACTGGATGGGCACCCAGCCTAAGTACACAGGCGGTAAAGCATTAGATATTTCACCAGGAGTAATGACCTGGTGGAGAGAAATTTCAAAATTACTTTGGGCGGTTATAGCTGTAACTATTGAAATAATTCGTGGGAAGAAATTAAAATATTTTTGGCCTGGCATCATTTCAATGTACACTATTATTATTTGTGCATTTACCGGAGTTATAGAGAATATCGGATTTTTTTATCTTCCAAGGTATTATTCACCACATATTTATGCACCCTATCTTAACGTCTATTTAGCCTTTCTACCATTTTTCGGAAAATTTCTTTTCGATGCGGTAATTAGAAAGGAACATTGGATAGGAATTTCTCTTGTTATAATTGGTCTTGCAGTTCCACATATTCCCTGGATGATTGGAGAAATAAGAGATCCAAATGAAGTTTTGGATTTTAGCGCTATTATCTGGGTTATAATTATAAATTGCTGTCTTTTATCTCAACAGGTACTAAATAACAAAACTGTACAAACTGCAAAAGCGGGAGTTGGTCCAAATGCTTTAGTAGTATGGCGGGAAATATGGAAAATGGTTTTTATTTGTTCAGCTCTATTTATATTCCCCATTGTTGCAACTTTGTTAAGAGCAAATATTCCAGATAAGATTGAAGCATCAAAATTTGAAAATTCTGTACTCTTAAAACTTGATGAAAAGAAAAAAACTTATCTTCTTGATTATTATGATAAATCTGATAAAGAATATGTATTAAAAAATAATCTTCCTAAGGAAGTTGAAAATAATATTGAAACAATAATATCATCTACCGGATACCATAGATTTTTTGCTTTATTTCAAGGAAACATTATTCCCAATAACTGGTTACCGATTTTATTTGTAATTGCGGCTGGTTTTACTGGATACATTTATAGTTTTGGGTTTTTTAAGTTATCTAAATTTGCTGCTCACTTCTGGATGCCATATACAAACGTTTGGCTGGCTCTGCTTCCATTTGTAATGTTGTTGTTTGGCAAAAATGTAACTATTTATCAAATAGCAGGAGCCGTAGTAGTAACATCCGGATTGATGGTTGGAGTTTTAGACATTAGTCGTAATAAAGTTGAAGAGATTGAGAAAAAAATTAAATGATTAACTTTTAGTATTTTTTAACCAATGAAACAAAAAGTTGATTTCAAAGTAATTATTGTAATTTTATTCGCAAGTTCAATCCTCGGTATATTATTTAATTTTTTCTATTCAAAAGGAATTTCCTTAATACGAAAAGAAAAAGTAATCGCCTGGGCGAAGGATTCGATTGTGAATGGAAATGTTGAAAGTGAAATTAAAGATAAAATAATTAGCGGAGTTAAAAAGAAAGAGAATATACAGTCAAAACAATTATCTGATGGAAAGAACAAAGACAACCAAATTCTTTTAAAACCAGCATTTATTTATTTGAAGCAAGCTTCCACTCTATTCAAATCAAAGAAAGCAATTTTTATAGATGCGCGCGATAAATGGGATTTTGCAGATGGACATATTCCAAATGCATTAAATATTCCAGAGTACAGTTTTGATAATAGCAATCCAATTTTACAAACAATTCCATTGGATAAGACAATCGTTACTTACTGTGGAGGTGATGATTGCGATATTAGTTCTAAACTCGCAGAAAATTTATTCGGTTTAGGTTACAAAAAAGTATTTATTTTTTTTGGTGGATGGAATGAATGGATAAAAGCCGGGTATCCGTCTGAGGTTAAATAGTGGAAGATGGAATAAGGTTGATGGAATGTAATTACGGTTTATCAATAATAATATTTAACGTAAATTTTAGTATCGAAACAACATTCGTGAATTTATGAAAGAAATTATTTCTAATAAATATTTGCTTCTTGTTTCAAGACTTGTATTAGGATTTATATTTATATACGCCGCTGTTGAAAAGATTGCCGATCCTTCTGGATTTGCAGATTCAATTTATAACTATAAAATTCTTCCACCTTATTTTATAAATATTATTGCAATTGTTATTCCCTGGATTGAATTTATTGCAGGTTTGTTTTTAATATTTGGAGTAGCAATAAAGGAAAACGCTTTCATTATAAATACATTTCTGGTTTTATTTTTATTTCTTATCACCATTAGTCTATTTAGAGGATTGAATATTGATTGCGGCTGTTTTGGAACTGTTGGTGGTGAATCCGTTGGAATAAAAAAAATAATCGAAGATGTTTTGCTGCTATTACTTGGTATTCAAATTTATTATTTTGATTCAAAATCCTTTTCAATCAACTCAATTAAAACAAATGGAATTAAAAATCAATAGTTTTTCCAACTTCAGCATAATGAACTTTGATGTGCGGATATTTTAACAATATATTATACCCCATCCAATTTATTCCCTCGTTATCACCATGAATCAAAATTACTCTTGAAGGATTAGTTTGTTTTACAATTTCTAATAATTCCTCTCTTTTTGCATGTGCAGAAAAGCGAAATTTATCAATTAAACATTTTACTTTAATGGTAGTTGAAAAATCCTTCAATTGAATTTTATCTCCTTTTTGTGCATTGGCTATTTTATATCCTGGCGTATCGGGATCCATATAACCAACTACAAATATTGCAAACTTATCCTGTTTTAACCAATCCTGTGCTAATTGAAATGAAAGAGTACCTTCAATCACCATCCCGCTTGGTGCAAGAACAATGGATGGATTTTTTCTGAACATATTAAAGTCGGCTTCATAAATTTCTTTTTGCGGAATTTCCGATAATTCAAATTCCTGATCAATTCTACGGGTAACATAACGATTGTAATCATAAATTCTATTTATTTTTTTCCCTATTCCCCCGGAATAAATATCAGTTTTAATAAGAAGACCTTTAGACATCAAGTTCCAGATGGTTGCAAGAATTTCTTGCATTTTACCAAGAGAAAAAACAGGAATTAATATTGAACCTCCATTCTGTAATATCTGGTTAGCACTTGAAGAAAACCTTTTAGCCTCATTCCACCAGATTGGAATTTGAGAAGAATCTGTTGAACCATAAGTAGTTTCCAGAATTAAAGTATCAACTTTTTGGTTATTTAAACTTGCACCTTTTATTATCGCTTGATCAGAAAGATTAATATCACCTGTATAAAATATTCTTTCATTTTCACTTTCGATCAGAATACCACTGGAACCTAAGATATGACCAGCATCTATAAATGTAATTTTTATTTGTTCTTTGTTATGTCCCTTAAATCCAGCAACAGTAAATTGATTACTATGTTCAACGTAATTAATGCTCTTTATCAGAAGATCAATTTCATCGTGAGTGTATGGACTTAATTTTGGATCTTTAAGTGATTGTTCTTCCAGAATGGAAACGGTATTATGCAAAGTAATTTCTGAAATTGCTCTTGTTTGTGGGGTAGAAAAAATTTTTATATACGGATGCTGTTTTACCAGAAATGGTAAAGCACCAATATGATCGTGATGAGCGTGCGATAAAAACACGAAATCAACATCTTTATCTTTAATCAAATCCAGTTTTGGTAGTGCATCAATTCCAATTTTTCTAGGATGCATTCCACAATCCAGGATAATTCCTGTTCCGTTAATATTTAAATAAAAACAACTGGAGCCTATCTCGCCAGCACCACCAAGCGGTAAAAATTTAATCATCTTATTTTTATGTTTATATTACCAATTATTGATCATAACATCTGCACTAATTTCAAAAGAATTTCTTTTAAATTCACTCTGGTTAACTGCTAACTTGGACCCATAGCTTGCATTTACTTCGATTGTAAAGTTAGTAAACAAAAATCCAAAGCCACCGCTAAAAACATTTTCATTCAAATTCTTTCCACCACTTCGCAAATCCCAGGAATTAAAAATATAATTGTACCCGATCCGAAGAAATAAATTGCTTATTACTTTTACCTCACAACCCAATTTAATTGAATGTACTTCGGAGGATAACTTTCTATACACATTATCAATATATTTGGCTGAATCAGCTTCTGTTTTTCCGTAATTATATTCAGTCCCAAACAAAAACTTTTTATCATCAGTTTGATAGGAAATACCAATACCAGCATTATAACCATTTACTTTCCATTTCCAGAGCAATAAATTTTCTCCAGAATTTTTTGACCAGCTTTTGCTTTGGAAAAATTTAAACATCGTTCCAATTTTATAATTTTTAGTTACACCATACCTGGTTGCAAACTCAAAATTAGCATTGTTAAAATCTGCGTACCCCTCTTCATAATTAATTAAGTTTTCCTGGGGAATCAAAATCCTTGTACCAATTTGATCATTGTTTAGCTTCAACGCAAAAGCTAAATCTTTTATTGGCGAATAAGAAACCTGCAAACCTAACAACAAACCTTTTTTTCTTAATTTCTGATCTACTGTGCTTCCCCTTTCAATTATAAAGTATTTTTCTCCACGGTAATTTAAGATTTCCAGATATGTTAATTCTTCGCTCTTACTTTCAATTGATTCTTGAGAATCATAAAATCCAATGTGCATCCCAAAAATAAAATCATTAGAGAACTGATACGAAAGACCAAATTTACCATCAAGAATTCTTAACAAAGTTTTAGCATGGGAATACTTCTTTTTTAATCCGTTTAAAATCTTATAATTCATTTCAGCACCGGCAAAGAAATTATCATTTAATTGCCGGTTGTATATAAAACCGATTGATGGTCCATCATAAATAAAATTTCCGGTAGCAGAATCAGTCATAAAAAATGCTTCGCCAGAGTATGTATCATATTTTAATGTATTTGGTAAATCTGATTTTCTTTCAACTGAATAGGATGCTGTACCCAGAAATGTTTCATTAGAGCTTAGCTGTTTTATTCCTGAAGCAGTTAATTTTTGGTTATGTATTCCAAGTGGATCTAAATTCCTTTTATAATTTCCCCAATTATTGTCTATGTTTGTTATAAACTTAAGCTTATCTGTTTTTTCATCTTGAATTAGCCATGAAGGATTATTGCCATAGTCGTATAAATTCAACGAATTATCAATATCGTCAATTGCTAAAATCATTCCACCCATCGAAGCTAACCTAACATTTTGAGCCGGTACAACTATGGGAATTAGAAATAATGTAATTAGTAAAATCGGATAACTTAATTTCATAAATTCAAAGAAAAATAAATTTGCTATTGATATCCCGGTGTTGGAGGTTGAATAATATCCCAATCCAACAAAGAATTATTTGTATCTATACCAGGTTCTCTACGCTGAATAGATTTACCGCTGTATTTGCTTGGTCCAATTACATATCCTCTGTCTACCCTTTGATCCAGAGTTTTTGCCTGAGATGCACTTGGTTGAAACTCCACGCCATCAATAATATCAGTAATATTTATTCCATCTTGCCAAACAGAATCAATTCCCTTTGATATTACAATTATATCGAAGTTCAAATTTATTATAAAATCTGTTTTAATTTCGGATCGGAGATTAATTAAGTTTGGAACACTTGGATTATCAATATCATCTGTAGCGTATTGATTATAAAACTCCCAATCCGCATGCGATAAATCTATACTGTTCGCAGTAATGTTTTTATGATTAACTGCATCAACTGCTAATGTTAGAAATGTCTTTGGAAAGAATGGATAATTATTTTCCCCTGGCTTTCCAGGAAATTTATAAATGTAAGATACTCCGTCTATATCTGCGTCGTTCCCTTCGTCCGCTCCCGGTCCTTTATTTCCTAATTCGTTATTGCCAGAAAATCGCATAACCATTATTCCATCTAAATATTTTATGCTGCTGCTGGAGTTATACAATTCTATAAACTGATCTGAGTAATAAGAAATGGAATTAACGGGTCCAACATAATAAACTTCATTCAAAACTAATTCATCGTTAGAAAATGGACTTGCGACAACTGTATCAGTAAATGTTTGCCCGGATTTAATCGAAACCGAAAAAATGGAGCCGATCAATATTATATTTGGATCCCTGGAGTAAGGCATTCGGATTGAGATATTATATGTTGAGGCTGGTAAATTACTTAAATTTAGCGAACCCGAATTGTCAGTATAAAATATTTGAATCCCATACTCAGATGTAACGATAACTTTCGCATTTATCAAAGGGATTGGATTTTGCGTTGAGTCCAACTCAGGATCATTCCAAAGAGCAATTAATTTTATAGTTGAATTACCATCCTGAAGTGATGGTGGATTTTCTGAACAACCGGTTAAGTAAACAAAAAGAACTATTATTATAACAAATAAAAACTGTTTCATAATTTAAACTAAAATAAGTCTTCTAAAATCATACTGAATTCTATTCCGTAATAAATAGGTGGATTTCTTTTAATCTCTGAAATAGTAGTTGGAGAACTGGAATACTGCCAAACAGCTGAGTCATCAATAAAATTATTCACGTAAAAAGAAATTTCTGATCCAGTAAAAAGAGATTTGCTAATATTAATATCAAGCAACCATTTAGAATTTTTCCTTCTCATTTCTCTATCAAAATTAAAATTTAATTGCTCGCTTGTATTCAATTTAGTAAAGTCCATTGGCTCAAGTGAGTAAAATTGATTTCTTTCAAATACAATTTGCTCCGCTCTAAATGTAACCCATAAACCCAGTTTAGGAAGTGTGTATCGTATCAAATAATTAAATTGTAGTCTATCGCTCCAGCTTCCTTTGGGTGGAAAAACAAATCCGATTAAAGTATCTGATCCGGAAGTTGGCTTGTAATTAGGAATTTGCCCTTTCAATATATTTGGAGAAGGATCAAACTCGAATCCATTTCTTGATCTGTTTAAGAATGAATATGACCCTACAACTTGAAAAGTCATATTAAGTGGTTCAATTTTTTTTGTTTTAAGTATGAACTCGATACCTTTTGAGATCGTCCAACCCAGGTTTTTAATTACTGCATAGTTGTCTATATAATAATTTTTTTCTACTCCATTTACTATAGTATTAACAAAAACTGGTATTGGCTGTTCTTCAAATTCATTTCTTCTTTCCTTATAATAAAAAGATAAAGTAACACCGATTGCTTCCCTGAATTTCTGATCGTACGATATTTCAAGCTGCTTTTCTTTAAATCCCTTTAAATCCGGTGCAAAGCGGTTATAGCGCAAATAAACAATGCTATTGTTATTTGGATTTCTCCATTTAAGAACATCCTCTGGTAAATACAAGTAATTTAATGCCGGGGATTTTGAAGTTGTTCCGTAATTAATTCTTAATTGATTAAATTCTGATAAGGGAACAAACAAACTTAATCTTGGATTAAAAAAAGAACCATGTTTCGATTGAACCAAATCTCCATTTCCAAAAATTCCGCTAATATTAAATGAGGTTGGTCTATACATTTCATAGCGGAATCCGATGGTAAGATCAAAATCAAATGGAAATTTGCCGGTAATAATATCTTCCGTAAAGAGACTAAACAAAATTTGTTTTGGTGTATTTTCATAACTATATGGTCGCTTGCCGGATTCAACACCATAGTAACTAAACAGCGTATCAAAGACGATTCCTTTACCAGTATTTGTTTCATATCGTAATTCGGTTCCAGCTAAAATACGATGAAGAAAATCTCCGGTAAAAAAATAATTGTTATATGTTAAATTTGCGCCAACCAGCCATTCATTTCCTTTCGTTTCCACTTTGCCAATATATGAAGAAACTGTATCACCATTTGGCAAAATTCTTAAATCGGATTGAATAAGCCGGGACATCATGGAATTTTCTTTCCTCAAGTTGATATAACCATTAAACTCAATGTTATTAGATTTATCCTCGGTTAGAAAATATTTTCCCCAAGTTGAATACCCAATATCAAATCCCCGGTTATAATTTTTTATTCTGTAAACATCACCTTTAGGTTCTTCTTCATCAAAAATAATTTGATAACCAACTTTATGGTTAACAGAAAGATTATCTATTAAAATTGGATTTGAAAATATAAGTTGCCCGGTTAATCGTGAATACTCATCTCCTACTTTTCTAACATCGCGTTCACTTCTGGCAAAGTTAAAATTGTAATTAAGTTTTCTTTCCTGAAAAGAAAATCCACCACCCAAATTCAATTCGCGTGTATCAGGATTATTTTTTATTTTCAACCGTTGTTTCTGAATCCCGGTTTTTGTTTTAATATTTATTAATCCTTCCGTCAAATCACCATATTTTACAGATGGAAGACCTGAAACCACTTCAATTGATTCAATATTATCAGCGGGAATTGTTCTTAGATCCACACCACCACCGAGGTTTGAAATTCCAGTATTGATATTTTGCATCCTTTCAAATTGCATGTTTGCGTTGTTAGAAATTGGCATCCCGTCAACCATTACAAAAGTACCAAGTGAAGATAATTTATCTGTTTCATCACCACGGATTGCCGCTTGACTAAATTTTCCCAAATTCGAATTATCAGTTTTCTGAATTCCAGGTACCAAATCCAAAACATCTTTTACACTTGAAGCCTGATAATGCTCAATTTCTCCACCATAAATATATGTTTTTGATGCAGCTTCGGTTGGAATTAATTCACTCGATGCGATTACTTCTATTCCACCAATTAGGAACGATGTTGATTTCAATTGAATATTCATTTCTGTTGTTTGATCAGAAGTGATAATAATATTTTTTGTTAGTGTTTCAAAAGCAATGTGAGAAATTTTAATATTATAATTTCCTGCAGCAATATTTTTAATTAAGAACCGCCCTTTTTCATCAGAAGTGGTGCCACGCAAATTTTCCAAAATAATTATATTTGCATTCGGGATTGCAATTCCTTTTTCATCATAAATATATCCTTGAATATTTCCAGTTTCTACTTCAGGATACAGAGCAAAATCCTTAGAATTTACTAATGGATTGAATTGACTGAAAGAATCCATTGGTAAGAGAAAAGTTATAAACCAAGCAAAAAAAAGTAATAAAATTCTAAAGTTCATATTCAATCGAAATAAAAGTGCAATACATTTTAGATGTTGAAACATAATCGAAATGATAATTTTAACCAAGAAAGAAATTTAATTTTATGAAAGAATGAAGCTGTCATATTTTACAATTGAATCCTTGTTGATCAAAATTCATCTTACTTAAAAAAAATGGAGAAATAATGGAATTAGTAATTACTCTTCCGGAAGGAAAAAAAGTTGATGCAAATTATAATGGTTACATTATTCACACAGATCAGCCAATACAAGTAGGCGGAGATGGAACTGCACCAGCGCCGTTCGATTTATTCCTGGCATCGATTGGTACGTGTGCTGGAATTTATGTTAAAGGATTTTGCACATCCCGCGGAATACCCACAAAAGACATTAAAATCATTCAGAATATGAACTTTAATCCTGTAACTCGTTTAGTTGATAATATTCACCTTGATATTCAGTTACCGGAAGATTTTCCGGAAAAATTTAAAGACGCTGTTATTAACGCTGCAGAATTATGCGCAGTTAAAAAGCATTTACAAACTCCGCCAAAGTTTAGTATTCAAACAAGCGTATTAAATAGTGTTTTATAATCTGAGACAGAAACGGGCGGAATTTATTTTTCGATCTTTAGGATAAAGGATTCTTTACCTCTATCTTTTAAAAAACTTCCTAAGCTGGAAGATGATTTGAATAGATCAACTAATTTATTTTGTTCGGATTCTGAATTTCCGGAATTTTTTTCTTGTTTAATATTTTGTTTTTTCTTTTGTAGAAAATCGCTAATGGAAGATTTTGTCTTTTCTTTATCGGAAAATTTTTCCTGAATAAGAGTTTCATTTTTTCTTTTATTGGAATCAGGAATATTTTTAGATACTGCTTTATATTCTTTAATCTTTCCTTGATCGACATTAAAAGGTTCTCTAAAATTTATAGTTTCGCTTTCTTTAGTCCTAAAATCAACATTTTTAGGTTCAACTTTTTTGGGAACAATTGTTCCCGATTCAACACTAACTTGCTTTTCAGTTCTCTGTTCCACATTGTTATGAACTTGTTCTTTATTCTTGTCCTCTTTCAATTGGATAATTTCTTTCTTTACAGTAACAGTGTTTTCAATGGTTGGTTTATCCTTAAAATCTATTTTAGCCCGGACAAATACTTTAGAGGAATCAGTTGATAATTTAGAAATATCATGTTCATTTTTTATTATCGGTATTTCTTCAACTGATTTTGCCTCCTCACCAGAAAAAGAAATGTCAAATGCAAAAATAGCTTCAGCATATACTCTGTCATTTTGATTTTTCGCTTCTTCAGCTTTTAAATCGAAAGCATAGATTTCTGAAAAATCCAGGTAGCTTCCCATTTTTGAATTTGAAGTGAGACCGACCTGCTGTATTTTGAATCGAAATGTTTCGAAGTTTATATTGTTTTTTATATGCTCAATATCTTTAATTGCAAAGATTGGGTCAAAATAAATTAATTCAACGTTACCTTGGATTTTAAGGAAGAAACCGTATTTAGTTATATTTGCATTAAACGAAGGTTGATTTGTAAGGAGACGATATACAATCAAACTTTTGGGAACTGGGGCATTGATAAAATTCCCAACCTCATTAAGACTTATAGTAACAGGTTTTTTAGAAGATTTTTGTTTATAGCAAACTTTAAAATTATTCTGAAGATCAAACTTGTTTTCAGAAAAAATTAAAACGTCATTCTTTTTAATATCCAACGTTTCTAACAGCATAAAACTATGCCCAGTTTATTAATCCCAAATCGAAGGGAGTTCTTAATAATGAATGCTTTGGTAATATTCTGGCAGTAAATCCATACTGTCCACTGTTCTGTGTAACAATTGATCCTTTATAGGTATAAATATTATTTGTCTGTTTATTCTTTTCCAGATGCATTGAAACAAAAGAATTTGCATGTGCAATAAATTGTTTATCAATTGAGCCATAATATATCTGAAGTTCAACATCATCTGGAACTAATTCTCCCAGAAATATTTCAGCTTTAACAACAAACTCATTTCCAACTTTAACTTCCGTAGAACTTCCATCGAAACCAACATTAATGAACTTGATTTGACCCCAGTTTTTCTTTACTTTTTTCTTCCACTCGGAAAGTAATTTAGCCTGTTGAAATGAATTTTTGATCAAGGTTTTTCTACTCTCATAAGAAGTATGGTAAAATTTAGTAAAATATTGTTCTACCATTCTATTTGTATTAAATATAGAACCTAAAATTCTAATTGAAGCTTTCATTTTACTCAGCCAGGCACGTGGTAATTTATCCTCACTTCTATTATAAAATAATGGCACAATCTCTCTTTCTAAAGTATTATATAACTGGTTCGATTCAACTTCATTCTGATAATCCAAATCTAAATATTCTTCACCATTGCCAATCTTCCAACCAACTTCTGGATCGTAACCTTCGTCCCACCATCCATCAAGAACACTAAAATTCAAACCACCATTTGCAATTACTTTCATACCTGATGTTCCGCTTGCTTCCAGGGGTCTTCTGGGATTGTTAAGCCAAACATCGCAACCTTCAACCATATACCGCGCAACGTTCATATCATAATTTTCTAAAAAGACAACTTTTTTCCTGAATCTTTCATCCTGAGCAAATTGAACAATCTCCTGGATTAACTTTTTTCCTTCTTCATCCTTTGGGTGAGCTTTACCAGCAATAATTAATTGTACGGGTTGGGTAGGATTGTTAAGAATTTTTGATAGCCTATCCAAATCCTGGAAAATAAGAGTTGCTCTTTTATAAGTGGCAAACCTGCGTGCAAAACCGATGGTAAGTGCACCTGGGTCCAATACTTCACTTGCTGCAGCAATTTCAAACTGAGAGCCGCCTCTTGCAAGAACCTGTTTTCGCAATCGGCTTCTGGCAAATGCTACAAGTCTTTCTCTTCGTCTTTCGTGTGTACGCCATAATTCTACGTCAGGAATTTTCTCTACGCGTTCCCAAATACTTTGATCTTCCGGCTTCATAACAAATTTTTCACCCAGATATCTATAAAGAAGTTCTCCCATATCGGTAGAAATATGACTGCGTGTATGAACTCCATTTGTAATATAATCAATCGGAATTTCATCAAATGGAACACCTTTAAATCCGGAAACCCACATTTTTTTAGATACTTCACCATGCAGCCGGCTAACGCCATTTACATATCCAGCAGTGTTCATAGCAAGGTGTGCCATATTAAAATTAGTTGGAGGTGCATCGCGATTAATCGTTCCAAGCTGGTAGAAATCCCGGTCAGAAACCTTTAACTCGTTTCGATAATAATCGCCAAAATATCTTTCAACCATTTGATTATCGAATATATCTATTCCAGCAGAAACAGGTGTATGTGTTGTAAAAATGTTTGAATAATATCCAACTTCTTTCGCTTCATCAAAAGTTAATCCATCTTCCTGTATTAGAAAACGCATTCTTTCCAAAGATAAAAATGCAGAATGTCCTTCATTCATATGACATACCTGCGGTTTGATGCCCATTGCATGAAGTGCTCTAAGTCCACCTATTCCCAATATAATTTCCTGTTGAATTCTGGTTTCGTTATTACCACCATAAAGAGTACGGGTAATTTTTCTGTCTTCTTCACCATTCTCAGGAATATTTGTATCCAATAAAAAAAGTGGAACACGCCCAACATCAATCCTCCAAATCTGAAAATAAACGGGTCTTCCAGGAAAATTTAATTTTATTTTACGCGGAGCTTTTTGCTCATCAAGTTCAAGTGTCATTGGTAAATTGTAAAAATCGTTCAACTCATAACGTTCCTGCTGCCAACCATCTGAGGTAAGATATTGCTGGAAGTAACCTTCTTTATAAAGCAATCCAATTCCCACCAAAGGTAATCCAAGTTCGGAAGCAGATTTAATATGATCACCTGCCAAAATTCCCAATCCGCCGGAATAAGTTTGCAGGCATTCTGTCAATCCAAATTCCGCAGAAAAATATGCAATGAATGGTTTGCCATTTCCTTTAAAATTTTTCTGGTACCAATTTGACTGTGTTAAATAAGTCTTAAGCTGATTATATGAACGGCTCATATGAGCTATAAAACCATCATCATTAGAAACTTCAATTAATCTTTCCTGGCTAATTTTTCCAAGCATCATTACCGGGTTATGATTTGTAGATTCCCATAATTCTCTATCGAGTCGTCTAAAAAGTTCAAATGATTCCTGGTTCCAGGTCCAATGTAAATTATTTGCTAATTCCCTCAGCGGTTCTAAATTTTTTGGTAAAGAAGGAGTTACATTAAAGGTTCCAATGAAATTCGCCATTAAAAATCTCCCGGATAAATTTACTAATGTAAATAATCATTTTATATTAAATCTTATACTTTAAAATGACCAACTACAACAAAGCGCAAATAAATAGCTCTTAAATGCGTTTGTAAATATAAATAAAATCTGTATCCAAAAGAAGTTTTAGAAAAGAAGTAAGGTAAAATGAAAAGGCAGGTAATCGAATTTAGTTAGTTTTTTTCATTTAAGTATTTTCTAAAAATAAAACGCTGGATAACAATCAGTAAAATATTAATGATTATTATCCAGCTGGAAACATTGGCGAAATGATTTATTTTGTTAAAACCATTTTCTTTCTTAAAGTAGTTTTATTTATTCCCTGCGCTGTAAATTCCAACTGATAGAAATATAAACCGCTGGCAAAATTAGTTGCATTCCATTTTTCAATATGGCTTCCTGCGGATCTGTTTCCATTAACCAGTGCTTTCACTTCCCTTCCCAAAATATCAAAGACCATAAGTTTTACAAAACCATTTTCCGGAATATTATATTTAATGCTGGTAGAAGGATTGAAAGGATTTGGATAATTCTGATCCAGCATAAGTTTAACAGGAATATCAGTTTTATTTGTAAGCACACCGGTTGTAGTATCGGCATACATAGCCAGACCCATTACTCCTCTGAATGCAACATCACCAATCTGAGTTGCTAAACCTGTTGACATATCGATTGATAAAAACGTACTCGATTGTGTATCTTCACCAACAACACCATACAAATTTCCTTTTTCATCAAACACTAAACCACGCGTTATTTTTCCAAGACCGGTTTTACCTATGTAGAATGTATCTGCAGTATTAACATCAATCCGGTATAATTTATCCTTATTGGATGATGCATCCACGCTTGCAATGATATTCCCGGTTTTAGGTTCAATGGTCATTGCTCCAACCTTAAATCCAATTTCGCCAATGAAAGTTGAGTCGCCTGTTTCAATATTCAGTTTAAATAATTTCTTATCATCAGAAGCAGCATATAGATTGTTCTTATCATCAAAAACAATGGCGCTTAATTTAAAGCTCGACTCGTATTTAAATAATCCATATCCGTCCTGCGAATTTACCAAAACAATTGAGGATGGAATAAATGTGCTGGCATTTAATCCATAAAGTTCGTGGCTTTCAGGAGAAATCGTAATACTTTTTAATGGTTCAAAACCTGAAGTTCCAATCTCAGTTCCAGCGCCAGTATTTTTATTGATGATTAGTAATTTTCCTTTAGCTGCGGTACCTCTACCGGTTGAAGCATAAAGCACATTTTTTTGTACAGGCTCAATAGTGAAATTTTTAATTGCGAATGGAACTGAAAATTCTGGTTTTACAGGATCGTTACTTAGCATCGACAAAGATCCTTTATAATAACCTGCCGCAATTTTTTGAGAATTTACAAAAAGCTTTACAAGATTAGTTTCATTTAAGCCGGTAATTTTTCCTCCCTTAACATCTGTGTAATATGAATTGGAATTTTTAATAACGCTTAGCTGAACATCATCTATAAACCAGCCTTCCTTTTCAATCAATTGATCGCTTGTAAATCTGAATGCGAATTGAACTGGATTAGTATTGCCAGATAAATATGGCAGTTGCAAAGAAACTGATTGCCATACAGAATCGTTTTTAATAATCCCGCCGTTTGATGTTGCAACTTCTTCAAAGGATTTTCCTCCATCAATAGAAATTAAAACTGAAGCAAAGTCATAGCCTTCTTCTGCCTGTAAGTAATAATTGAATGATAAAGTAACTAAATCTTCCGGCAATATTTTACTAAGGTCAAAACTTTTACTCGTAAGGTAAACATCAGAATAGTTACGGTACTTTATTGAATCGATGTAGTCAATTCCAAAATGTGCTGATGTTGGCTTTGAATGACCATCCAACAATGATGGACCAGTAGTTATTCTATGCCAATCTTCAGAATTAATTCCTTTAAAAGTAAACTCATTAAAATCAGTTTCAAAATCTGCATTAAATAAAACTACAGCATCATCAAGAGCTTCCGCACTATAAAAATGTGATAATATATTATTCTCATACTTCCCACTTGTTTTTTTCAATCTTGTGTCATATGGTCGATTGCTTTTATCAGTCAAGGAAAGTAAAAGTCTGTACTCCAACGGAAGATTACCAAAATTTTTAATTGTTAATTCTTTTGAGCTTAACTGGCTGCCAGATTTATTATCAAAAACGAAATTACCAAGATTAGTTTTATCTGTTACAATTGTTGGTTCAATTGCTCCGCCAACAGATACTTTAAAAGGAATATCAATAACTAATTTATTTTCATCGTTGGTATGGATTCGCAAGATACCAAAGAAGATAGAAGGAGCTGTAGCGTTTGCCGCAACCAAATTTATTGTAGTGTTTCCACCGCTACCAATTGATCCGGACAATGCATCCACACTAATATCAGCAGATGCATCTTCTGGTCTTTTGGTTATTATTTCAATTTCAGTTTCATAATTAAGCATGTTGTTCAAATCAAGATTAATTATTTTTATGCTAACCATCTTAGATCCATTAAGTGGTACATCTTTTATCTTGATTGTATCTTGTGATTTATCCAGGTCTAACGTATCGCTGCCTTGCACCAGCATTACTGATGCAAAGCTTGGCTGATAATCTATTTCATAACCGATAACTTCAAGCATGCGTAAATCATTAATACCAATTTCTTCGCGTGTACCTGCGTTAGCAGTTGGATCCATAATTCCAATATGTCTTTTATCTCCAAGCGAAGGCGGTCTTAAGTCATCATCACGCCAGTGAGAAGCTTGTTGACCATCACCACCTACTCTGCTTCCAGTGGCGGTAGATAATTCAATTTCGTTTAAGCCATCAAAAAAAACCTGGTTGCTTTTGAAATATTTAACTCCATTCTCTGTAACCTGCACAATTGATGACGGAGGACCAGGTGTAATTATTCTGTCAGTTGTTTTAAATCCATCAAGATTATTTGGTTCTACAGAATCCGGACGAACTCTAAAAAGATCCCATGGAGTAAAATAATTAGTCGGGGCACCACCATTTCCAATTATGGAATTAAAACCTAATGCATGCCCAATTTCGTGCGTAACTACAGCATCAAAATCCTGCCAACCGAGTGATATTCCGTCAGAGGGATCCATATCAAAACTAAAAGATGAATTGAATCCTATTGAAGGAACTGAGCCTAATGGATTTATTTGAGGATCGGGATTGATTTCAGCATTAAGCAATCCTAATTCCTGAAAATTAATTAATCCACCAACTGCACAGTTAAGGTTTGTACCGGCACTGCTTGGAGTAGGAATAGGAATGGCATTATAAAGTGCCTGTAGCTGGGCATCTGCCGGATGTTTTAATTTGAGTGCCTGCACTATATCAGTTACTTTGGCAGAATCTCCGTTTTGGAAAAGCACAATTTTATAAGCGGAATTTGTACTGCCAAGAACACCAGCTGCCCAAGGTTCTCCCCATCTTGTTGTACCGTAATCAACATCAATTACAACTGTAATTTTAGTTTGAATAAATCTTTCCCATCTTGCGGCAGCCCGCCTAAATGCTAATAGTGCTTCTTTGTTGTTAAGCAACTGATCAGTTGCTCTTAATAAAACTTTTAGTCCGCGCACAGAGTTTGGATTATTAAGTGAATTAACAACTGTTAAATGAGGTTGAGTATTTGCATTTAAGAGAAAAGATTCTCTTTCTTCTCTTTCTTCTCTTTTCATTTCCTGGCAAACTAAATTACCCGAATCGTCAATTCGTAAAATATTGTATCCTAAATATTCTATCTCTTTTGGTGTGGACTGATATTTCCCAATTGGTGATTGAGGATAAAAATTAATCGCGGTTAATAAGAAGAGAAGAATTAATAATAGTAATTGAGATTTTATTTTTCTCATTTTGCAATAACCTCCATAGTTTGATGTTCTAATTTTAATCTTACAATAAATAAATAATAATGGTTTGTCAAGAAGTGAATAAGAAAATCTCTGGATGTATTTGAAGCAGAATTTAATCCGTTGAGCAGATGTTTACTTTGATTATTTAAAGGGAAAATTGCGAACGAATTTGCTTCAACTTTAAGTAAATAACCAATTAGAAGATAAACAATCCTTAAGCGGAATATTTAGAATTTGATTTTCTTAAAGTAATCAATAGTAATTTTAAGTCCTTCTTCCCTACCAACTTTTGGTTCCCATCCTAAAATAGTTTGCGCTTTTGTAATATCCGGTTGGCGAACTTTGGGATCATCCTCCGGTAAATCTTTGTAAACAATTTTACTTTTTACTCCGGTAATTTTAATAACTTCTTCAGCAAATTGTTTTATAGTTATCTCCGAAGGATTACCAATGTTTACCGGATCAGTTTCATTAGATAAAAGAAGTTTGAATATTCCATCGATCAAATCACTAACGTAACAAAAACTTCTTGTTTGAGAACCATCTCCAAAAACAGTTAAGTCTTCGCCACGCAAAGCCTGCCCAACAAAAGCTGGCAAGGCTCTGCCATCATTTAAACGCATTCGTGGTCCATAAGTATTAAATATCCTAACAATTCTTGTTTCCACTCCGTGGTAACGATGGTACGCCATCGTAATTGCCTCAGCAAATCTTTTGGCTTCATCATAAACTCCGCGCGGACCAATTGGATTAACATTCCCCCAATAGTCTTCTTTTTGTGGATGAATTGCTGGATCGCCATAAACTTCGGAAGTTGATGCAAGAAGAATCCTTGCTTTTTTTTCCTTTGCCAATCCTAATACTTTATGCGTTCCAAGTGAACCAACTTTTAAGGTTTGAATTGGAAATTGCAGATAATCGATTGGACTTGCAGGAGAAGCAAAATGAAGAATGTAATCCACTCTTTCCGGAACGTGGATAAAATTTGTAACATCATGCTTGATAAATGAAAAATCATCTCTACCAAAAAGATGAGCAATATTATCCGGATTACCGGTAATTAAATTATCTATGCAACAAACTTTTAATCCTTCCGAAAGAAGACGATCACAAAGATGGGAACCTAAAAAGCCTGCTCCCCCGGTAACAACTGCAGTTGGTTTATACAATTCACTCTCCTTTCATTTACTCATTAAAAATTTTCTCTTATTCTCCGCATATAAAACAATTGAAGAAGTAAGAAGAAAAATAATTAGAGCGCCTAATAAAGTATGAAAAATTAATCTTGGACTTTTAGCTTGTAATGGTGGAAGAGCTTTATCCAGCACTTCAATTGTGGGAACGTCCTTATTCTCTTGAATTTTTTCTGAATAAAACTGTTTTTGCAATAACAAATAAACTTCATTTTGAATCTTGACTTCACGGTAAAGTCTTGCAAGATCTAAACTCATTTCTGGAATTTTACTAAATGCTGGTAAATAATCAGTGTTAAGTTTTTCACCAAATTCTATTTGTTGATATTGTTTTTTTAATTCTTCCAACTTTCTTTCAATTCCTTCAAGGGAATTGCCATTTTCAACTAAGTTAGTTTCAAGAGTTCCTTTTTGAATTTCAGTAAAAATAATCTCGCTTTTTAATTTAGCAGCAGTTTGAATAGCTGCTGTAAGTTGTTCCGGAAGAGAAATGGCTTTGTTCTTTTCCTGGAAAGTTTTGAAAGCGACTTCAGCAGAATCCATATTTATTTTTGTTTGAACTAATTGTTTCTCCACATATTCCCTGGAGCGTTTAGCACGGGAGTTCAACTTTTCCTGGTTAATTTTATCCAGCGCTTCCACAAACGTATTAGAAATACGTGCAGAAAGTATTTTAATCGAATCATTAACTGAATTGAATCTTCCAAATAATGGAGTGGAAACATCTACTTCTAAAGAAACAATCCCTTCTTTATTTACTTCCACCTCAACTAATTTGGAAAGCCTTGAAGCGGCTAACTGCGTATCTTTTGTACTAAAATAGTTCATCAGATTACATTTATTTATCACGTATTCTGCAGATGTTCTGCTCTTAAGTAGTTCAGCAAATAATTGAGAATTACCGCGGGAACCACCCGAATTTAAAAGACTTAAGAAATCAGTATTAGCAACAAGATTACTTATACTGCTCATTTTATTTTCTTCAGGTGGAAGAATTTTAACTACTGAGGAATATGTGATAGGATAAATGAATACAAGAATTATAAAAAGAAATAAGGTGGAAATTGAAGTTATCTTCAGAATTATTTTTCTATTGAAAATTAATATATTTAGAATTTCATGATACGTCAATTTATTTCCTTACAGCTATAATAACAGCAACTGTAGCAGCAATTACTGTTGCAACTTGGCCAAATACGGCTAAGGTTCGTTGAAAAACTTCCCAGAATCTTGGGTTAGGTGGATCTTCGGGTACCCAGATAATATCACCAGGTTCTAAATTTTCTACATCGTCTTCATCAACCCATTCACCTGTATTTGCTTTTATAACTCTGATATCACCCTTCAAAGCCCGCCATCCGAATCCGCCAGCCAATTGTATATAATCTTCAATTGTTAAGGCAGGTCTGAAAATAATATTTCCAGGATTTATAACCTGTCCAACAAGCGACACATATTTTTTTTCTTCCGGAACGAAAATTTCATCTCCTCTTTTAAGTATCAGATTTTCTGACAGATCATTCATATTAAATAATCTTTCAAAATCAACAACCATTTTACCTTTTATGGTTCTTGATTTTTGCTTTAAGTAATCATATTCATCATCTGTCATATCTGCGCGGGGAATCGATTTTAACCTATCTAATTCCGGATCTTTTTCATTTGAACCTACAGTTCTAATTACATAAGCATCCTTTAAAGAACAATTATCCAAAAAGCCACCAACATCCTTTGTAATCAATTCCTTAAGAGTAGTTTTATCTTTAGTAATCTTGTAAATCCCTTGATATTTGACAAAACCGGATACTGTAACAAACTGCTCAATTAAATATTCAGGCTTTTCACGAATGATTAATCGATCCCCTCTTTGTAAAATGATATTATTGTTTAATAAATCTTCGTAAGAATAATAAAAGCTTTTAATTGTTTTATAATCATCAAGAAATCTTGTCAATTCAAGTGTATCGGTGCGTGCTTTGTCTAAAAAACCACCGGCAAGTTCAAGAAGATGAGCAGCAGTTTCATTATTAACAAACTCAAATGTACCTGGATTTTTAACTGCACCAACAATTGAAACAGTTTTATCAATACTTGTAATTATAACTAAATCACCTTCACGTAAATATGGGTTACACTCTTTGTTCCCTAATCGAAGGAATGAAACCAGATCATAATATTTAGTCTCTCCATCCTTATCAATAATTTTTATGTTCCTCAAATCGCTATTACTTTGCAGCCCATAGGATTGAAGAATAAGGTCTAGTAATTTACTATTTGAAATTAGAACATAGGAGGCAGGTTTAGTTACAATCCCAATGAATGTAACTTTTATTTTTCTAATGTCAAGCAATGATATTTGAATTTCAACATTTTTGTAGATGTCCAATATTTTTTCTTTAATTGAACTTTTAGCAGTTTCTAAAGATTGGTTAAGCAGACTAATTAACCCAACTTTAGGAATATATAATCCGCCCTCCTGATTAATTTGCAGATTAAAATTTTGCTCAACTATCCCTCTAATTGAAATAAATATTTTATCCCCAGGACCAACAAAATACAATTTAGGATTTATACTTCCTTCACCTGGAGAAACATCTGACAGGTAACCTTTGAAAAGTGTGTCTTTGTTTGTTGTTAAACTTCTTTCTAAATAATCCGGGAAGGATTGGGAAAACGTGTTGATAAACAATATAAAGCTAACAAACAATAGCGGTAATGGTTTTACGGCTTTTACAATCATAATAAAGCTATTATTTAAAAATAATGATTGAATCACGACTCAGACTTTTTGGATTTTTTCTTTGTACCATCTGCTGGTCTGGAGTAATAATAGTAATATTTATAATAAGAACCATAACCACTCTTATAACTAAAGTTATTAAGCAACACACCAATAAAGGTATTTTGTTCATGTTTAAGCAATTCAACGGATTTTTGCATAACATCAACTTCAGTGGTATTAGCAGAAACAACAAGTATTGTTGCATCAACCAATCTCGATATAATTTCAGAATCCGTAACAGCAATAATCGGTGCAGAGTCAATAACTATCATATCAAATTCATTTTTAACTTTTGCTAAAAATTCTTCCATCTGGTAAGAACCTAACAATTCAGAAGGATTTGGTGGGATAGTTCCAGCAGTAATAAGAAATAAATTGTTTATCCCGGTATTTCTTAATATTTCATTAAATGTAGCTTGACCGAAAAAATAATCGGTAAAACCAGGGAATCTGTTTGTTTTAAAAATAGAATGTTGTCTTGGTTTTCTTAGATCGCAATCAATTAGCAAAGTTTTTTTATTTGCTTGTGCAAAACTGCCGGCAAGGTTAACAGAAACAACTGATTTACCTTCTTGCGGTGCAGATGAAGTAACTAGTACTGTTTTAATAGCCTCTTTATCTATTTTAGAAAATTGAACCCGAGTTCTTAATGCTCTGAAAGCTTCGCTTGGAATTGAATCCGGTTTTTTAGAAACAATAAATTCAAATTCCTTATTTCCATTTTGACCGATTCCTTCAATCATTGGAATCCAGGCTAGAACATTAATGTTTCTGTTTGTTATATCTTCAGGCGTTTTAATTGTGTTATCGAAATAATTTTTTACAAATGCAAAACCAAAGCCCATTCCGAGACCCAATACAAAACCAATAATTACTATTAATGTTCTATTTGGTTTGGATGGTCTGTAAGGTATACGTGCTGAATCAACTATGAGCACATTCCCTGGTTGAGATTGCTCGTTTATTAACGCTTCCTGATATTTTTCTTCTACAAGTAAGTACATCTTTTCAAAGGCTGATCTATCACGCGTTAACTTCGCTAATTCGATTGTAGCCCTGGGTAAGGAATTGAACCTGGTATCGTAAGACCGAACAATTGTATTCAATTCCTGCAATGATGCACCTGCCGATTGTATTTTTGTTTCTTCTTCTATTATTTTTTGTGTCAACGCTTTTATTTCTTCTGGACTCGAGGCAAAAATTCCAGCTTTATAGACAGTCATTTTTTCTGTTACTTTATCCTTCAGGTTCTTAATTTTTGCTTCGTAATCAGATACAGCAAGTCTGGAGTTAGTATTATCTGAACCTTTGCTTGCAAGAGCTACATCTCTTTTAGTTTCCAGCTTGGCTATTTCTTCTTGTAAAGATTTTAAGTAAGGTTCAGCGGCAAAGCTCTGAAGATAATCAGCAAGTCTGGGATCTTGTTTCAACAATTCATCTTTATACTGTGTAAGATTCTTTTTAGCAACTGTAAGTTCAATATTTGCGGCATTTTTTTGCGCTTCAAAGTTTGTCAACTGGTCTATAAGAGATTTTGCTTGCTCATCTAAAGCAATTATTCCGCCCTTTTGCTGGTAATTTCGCAGGCTATCTTCAGACCTGGTCAACTCGCTTTGTTTTTCCTTTCTTTGATCGGATAAAAAGTTTTTAACGTTAGTTAGTTGTATTCGGTTAGTTTGTAAGTTTAAAAGGTTATAAGCAGCTGCGTATTCATTTGCAATTAAAGCAGATTCATAAGGAGAGGGAGATTCCACTGAAATTTCAATAATATCTAACCCCCTCTTCTGATCTATTGATACAACACTTTTCAACATATCAATTATTTGTAAAGATGATTTTACCGGTGTAGTTACAGTTCTTTCTTTACCAAACTCTTTGTTGATAATTAAATTAAAACTGTCCCTAATATTGCTGTTCTTATACAAATCCAACAAAGTTTGCGCAACTCTTTCTCTTAAAGAATAACTCTTTAATATTTCCATTTCATTAGCAATGAACCGGTCGCTACCAAAATCCTGAAACTCCGGCATTAAAGGGGAGTTTAAAATGCTGCCGCCAGGTTTAGAAACCTTCAATGATGTTGTGGCTTTATAAATATTAGGAGCGTTAATAGCATATACAATAGCAACTGCAAGACCGGTGAGAGTAATAAGAATTATTGGTACAAGATTGTTTCGTATTAAATTTATGTAATCTTTAAAGGAACTTCCTTCACTCTGTCGTATATTAATTTTTGAATCTTCCACTTATATCCTCACTCATTATTTTACGATATTAATGACCAATATTGCTAATGAAATTAATGTAGAAACAATAGATAGTGTCATAGAAAAATAATCCCTATAATAAAGCTTTGGCTCACCGGGAATAACAAGTAAATCACCAACTCTAAGATCGGGAACCATCTCTTTAACTTTGGTTAATTTTTCTGAGTACATTAAATCATTATAATCAAACTTGTACATCACTGATGTAGAATCCTCAAGAACTCTGTAAATACGCATATCATTCATAAAAGCATCACTTGTTGGTCCACCAGCATATGATAATAAATCTCTAACATTAATGTAAGCTGGGACTAAATATCTGCCGGGAAACCTAACATATCCCCACACAGATACCTTAATGTTTAATGCTTCTGGATCCGAATAATCGTAGAATGCGCCCTGTGCATTTCGTAACATACTCATATCGGCGCCAATTTTAATATCCCCGGTTTGTGCAATAGAAGGAACCGCAATTACTAATAATAAAAGACTCAAATAAAAAAACATTTTTTTCATATAATAGGATCCCCTATAAAAGATTAAAAATTGGTTGTTTAATCTACTAAAATATCACATTCTAATCAAAGAATAATTTTGTTAATTCTGTGCGAAATTGAACTGGTGGCAATTATACTGCCGATTAGTCCAATGAGTATTCCACTAATTATAACTGAAATGAAAAATGAAGGATTATTGATAAATACTAACAAGAACGAATCAAAATTGTTCTTAAATATGATTGACAGAAGTTTAATTGTTAATATGGTTAATAAAGAGGAAATTGTTCCAATTGCCATCCCACTAATCAATAATGGGATCTTAATCGTTGAGATTTTTGCACCAACAAGTTTCATTGCTTCTAGTTGAGAAAATTTGGATTGAATTATCAATCTATTTGTGCTATAAACTATGTATGTAGAAACTAAAAAAAAGAATATGGAGATTAAAAGGATATAAAGTTTTATAGCTCGTAATGAATCTAATAATTTTTTAATTAGACTGCTTTGAATAACTACATCCGAGACTCCACTAAATTTTTTTATTGATTTCTCTAATTTATTAATCGATTCTTCATTAACGAATTCACTGCGAAGTTTGATTTCGAAGGAAGAAGGAAGCGGATTGTAATCAAGTAGATTTTTGAAATCGTTTCCAGTTTGATCAATAAATGTTTTTTCTGCTTCTTCTTTACTTATAAATTCAAGCGATTTAATAATTTTGATTTCATTCAGATATACCTGAATTCCAGATATTTTTTCATTACTTAAACTATCGTTTAGAAAAACATTTAAAGTAATTCTTTCTTTTATTTTTTCTTCAATAACACCTGAAAAGCTTAATAAAATAAAACTCAGCGAAACTAAAAATACAGCGATACATGTAATGGATAGTGATAATAAGAAAGATAATTTTGCTTTTCTTATCGAATTAAATGATTCTTTCAAATAAAAATAAATCATAAATAATTATTTTAAATTGATAGTGAGTTAAAAATTTGATTCATCAATCCACCTTACAATTTGCCATTTATTAATAGTATTTTTTCTTAAAGTTAAATTAACTTTTCCATCTACTCGTACAATATCTGTTGGATTAAAAGTAATTGTTAAATTAAAACTTCTTACAATATTAGTTGAATCACTTGAAATTAGCAGAATGTTATTCCAGATCAAATCAAGCCGTTGAGAATTTTGAAATAAACCATTTGTTACTCTCATCTCATCATCTCTTCCCCAAGAAACATCAAATCCAAGGTCATAATCTCTATATGTAAAATTAAAATCGTTAGCCACTAAATCACCATAAATTGTTGTATCCTTAAAAGAATATGCATATTGTAAGTTTTGAAAGATTCCATCAACTTTTGTTAAATCAGAAATAGGCGAATTATTTGAATTTAGATTTTCATCCAATTCGGGAGCAAATGGATTGAAACATCCTGACATAAATATTATTGGGAAAAGATATATCATTAACTTTTTTTTCATCAATAATATCTTCCTTTAAGTTCACTCCAGCTTGGGAAAGTTTCATCTTTAATATCCTGCCAATTTGAAATAGACCATTGCAATCTACCATCGCGAATTAATGTGAAATGCAAATTACCTTCATAATATTTTGGTTTTTGTTCATCCAATGTTGGTATTGAAATGGAATAGCTTGCTGTATATGAAGTGCTATCGCCTAAAAAATTTTTTTCTTCATTAATAAAACTCAGCACAATATTATTGTTTTTGTCGATCGAGTTAATCAAATTAATAAAGTATTGTCTTTCACCCTGCAGATTCCAACTTAATAGAAATATGTATTTGGAACCTGAACCAGCAGATGGATAAAACCTAAACTTCTTATCTGAAAAAGATGAATCGACAAAACAGGAAAGATAATTCTCAACAACTTTATCTTTAAATGAATCTTTTAAGTTTTGGATAAGAATTTCAGGAGTGGTGGCAGTTTGATTATTAGTCCTTGGCGTTTCCGGTTTTTCCGCTGATCTTGTTGAAAAAATATCGCACGATACAAAGATAAAAGTTGTTAGACAAAAAATAATAATCTTTTTCATTTTGATGCAAAGACTACTAATCTTTGAGAAGTATTAATGTTAAATTCCGCACCACGATAACCACCAAATATTTTAATTATTTTTAATCCAGCATCTGTAATGGCTGTAACTAATTCATTTTTATTATACAGACGAACTGATTCTGTAAAATTTTTTACTTCATTACATTTTCTGATAGTAATATTTTTCTTTACTCTATTCATGTCAAAATATCTTTCCTGGATTATTTCCTTTCCATCAAACACCTCAATACTTTTATGAACAAGATTTTGTCTTAGATATTCTGAATTAAAATAATCAAGAACGAAAATGCCATCATCTTTAAGGCAAAAATTAACCTCCTGAAAAAGGGCAAAATTCTCTTCATCATTTTCAAAATAGCCAAAACTTGTAAAGAGGTTTATAATTAGATCAAATTTTTTCTTTATTGCTAAATAGCGAATATCAGCACAGAAAAGATCAATATTTAATTTTTGTTCAAGCGATTTATTTTTTGCTACCCGCAATAAATTTCTACTTAGATCGAATGCTGTAACATTAAATCCTTTTTCAGCAAATAACAAAGAATGCCTGCCTGCTCCACAAGCAATATCCAGAACTGTCTGATCATCTTGAGAAGGAACATTTTCAAGAACTAACTTTAACAATAGTTTTGCGTCTTCATCATCTCTATGTTTGTAAATTTCTAAATACTCTTCTGATTCAAACCAGTTCTTAAACCATTCTGCCATTATATAATAATTCTTCCCAAAACAGCTCTGCCAATTGTAGCTTCATCAGCAAATTCAAAATCGCCTCCAATTGGTAATCCGCGGGCAATCCTTGTAACTTTAATATCGAATGGTTTAATTAACTTTGCCAAATAAAGACAAGTTGTTTCTCCTTCTGTATCGGGATTTAAGGCAAGGATTACTTCAATAATTTTTTCTTTTTCAAGCCTAAACATTAGCTCTTTTATTTTTAGGGCATCTACACCAGTTCCGCTTAAGGGGGAAAGAACTCCGCCAATTACATGGTACAATCCATTGTATTCGTTAGTTCGTTCGATGGCAATAACATCATTAACTTCTTCAACAACACAGATTGTTTTTCTATCCCGTTTTTCACTTTTGCATATATCACAAGTATCATCTACAGAAATATTAAAACAAATATTACAGAATTTTAATTTGGTCTTTAACTCAGTAATTGCTTTTATAAAACTATCAACCTCAGAAATGTCGCTCTTCAATATATGCATAGCAAGTCTTTGAGCAGACTTTTTTCCAATTGTGGGTAATTTACACAATTCATCAATTGCTTTTTGTAAGGGTTCAGCTATTTGCAAATTAAAATCCTGGAATGTTTAATCCTGGTGGCAAGATACCTTTTGTTACTTTAGCCATTTCATCTTCAGCCAGTTTACCAGCAGATTCCAGAGCTTTATTAACCGCGGCAACAATCAAATCTTCCAACATTTCTTTATCACCACCACCTATTACCTCATTATCAATTTGGATAGAGATAATTTCCTTTTTTCCATTGGCGGTAGCTTTAACCATACCTCCTCCAGCTTCTTCTGTAACAGTTTTGTTTCCCAGTTCATTCTGAACACGCTCCATCTCAGCCTGCATTTTTTGAACTTGTTTCAACATTCCTTGCATACCACCTTTCATTTATCCTCCAAAATAATGTGTTTTTCAATAAATTTTTCTAAAAACAAAATACTAAAATCTTATTTGACTTTGAATACCTATTTATTTAATATTTCCGCAACAAAAACAAAGAGCATTTCTACTTTTGAAATCTAAGAAAAATATTGTTTACGAAGAAACCGGAAAGATCATTTATCTTTGTGAAGATGAAAATTACTTTTCAATTGAATATACCGACGATGTTAATCTGAATTCCAAAGAAATAGTTAAGATAAAAAACATCGGAGCAAAATTTACATTATCAAATTCTTTTTTCCTCGATTATTTGAATGCTTACAATATTCAAACTGGTTATAAAAAGGTTGAGGAAAATTCCATTGTTTTAAATAAGCATTATCAATTTCCATTTTATATAAAGATTCTTAATATAATTGATAAAAGAACAGCGAAAATATTTAATAAACAGGAAGGCTCAAATCTTCAAATTCCACTTCTTACTTTTCATTTCGGTAATTCACCTGATAATATGATTTCTGAAAACCACCTGATGGCTCTTGAATTATGTCTATTAGAAGATATAAAAGTGATGAAACGGATTTGCTCCAAAGTGAACGCTGTACTCAAATCTTTTTTTGAAAGACGGAATACAACTCTGGCAGAGGTTAACTGCTACTTTGGTAAGGAAGATGAAAAAGTGTTTATAGTAGATGATTTTACTCCGTTGAGTTTAAAAATTCTTCAGACAAATTCAAACGGAAATACAATTAACCCGTACAAAATAAAATCCGCAGAAGATATAAAAAATTATTCTGAATTTTTACTAACCTTAATTTCCAGCTAAACAAAATGACAAAATACGGTTACTCAACCATTGGTATTGTGGCTATAATTGTGTTCTTTCTTTTCGCAAGCGCAATTTTTCTCAACAATAGTTATTTACGAATTCCACTTATCGTAATTGGTCTTTTTTTACTTATCTTTACGTTGAATTTTTTTAGAGACCCGGATAGAACACTGCCTGCAAGAAAAGATGTTGTTGTTTCTCCTGCAGATGGAACTGTAATTTTAATAAAGGAAGTAGCAGAAGAAAAGTTTATAAAAGGTAAATGTTTACAGCTATCTATCTTTATGTCTCCATTAAACGTTCATGTAAACAGAATTCCAATTGATGGCAGAGTTGAATATTTGAATTATGTGCAGGGTGATTACCTTGTTGCCAGCAACGATAAAGCATCACTTGAAAATGAACGAGCAGAATTTGGAATTTCTAACAAGAATGGCAAAATATTTTTTACTCAGGTTGCTGGATTTGTTGCCAGAAGAATTATTTATGAAATTAATATTGGCGACGAAGTAAAAATTGGAGAAAGATTTGGTATGATTAAATTTGGCAGTCGTGTAGATGTTGTAGTTCCACTCAACTGGAAAGTAAAAGTTAAGAAAGGTGATAAAGTTACTGCTGGTGAAACAATTTTATTTGAGTATAACAAATAATGAAAAACATCCGAATTACCCGTTCAGTTATCCCGAATCTTTTTACAACGCTAAATATGTTCAGCGGATTTGTATCCATTATTTATTCGCACGATAGGAATTTTACACAAGCCGCAATTTTAATTATTGTAGCTGCAGTTTTTGATGCTTTAGATGGAATTATGGCAAGGTTAACAAAATCCAGCAGCGAATTTGGTGTTGAACTGGACTCTCTTTCAGATCTGGTTAGCTTTGGTGTGGCTCCTGCATTTTTAGTTTACCAAATATATTTAAACCAATTTAACATATTTGGAATTGTTTTAAGCTCATTTATTATGATTGCCGGAGGACTAAGACTTGCCCGTTTTAATGTTCAGCTTGTGGGGTTTGATAAATCTTCCTTTGTAGGATTACCAATTCCATCTTCTGCAATTACAATAGCTTCTTTCGTTTTAATCTATTTTAGAGATGGGGCGTTCATTCCTCCATTTGAAAATTTTGTAATTCCCATGGTAATTGTTCTTGCATTTTTAATGGTAAGCAAAATTCGTTACGAAACAATTCCAAAGTTTACAAAAAAGGGAATAAAGGACAGACCGTATTCCTTTGGATTTATTTTCCTATCATTTGTTTTAATGATATTTACAAAAGGTAAGGCATTGTTCTATATCTTTGTTTTCATTATTCTTCTCGGTATTTTAAGATACATTTATACTCTGCTTTTTAGTAAAAATAATTATGGAATTGATTCGCATTAAAATTATTTGAGGAACAATTTGTATAAAGCAACTGTAATAATTAAAAGAAGAGAATCGATACTTGATCCGCAGGGAAAAGCAGTTGAACAAGGTGCTAAACTTCTTGGTTTTAACAATATTGAACAAACCAGAATCGGAAAGTATATAGAATTTTTTATTAATATAAATGATAAATCTCTTGCGGAAAAAGAAGTAAAAGAATATTGCCATAAACTTTTAGCAAATCCAATTATGGAAGATTATGAATACAAACTTGAAGAGGCACAATGAGCGTTAAGTTTGGAGTTGTTGTATTTCCCGGTTCCAACTGCGATCACGACGCTTACTATTCACTTAAAAAGGTGCTTGGTTACGACGTTACTTTTTTGTGGCATAAAGACAAAGATTTAGAAAACTCAGATGTAATAATTCTTCCAGGTGGATTTTCTTATGGTGATTATCTAAGAACAGGCTCTATTGCCAGATTTTCTCCAATTATGGAAAAAGTAATTTCATTTGCAGAAAATGGTGGATACGTGATTGGAATTTGTAATGGTTTCCAGATTTTACTTGAAGCTGGATTATTGCCCGGCGTTATGATTAAGAATGATTCACTAAAGTTTATTTGCAAGGATGTTTATCTATCTGTTGAAAATTCTGATACAGCTTTTTCGAAACAGATAATGAAAAAAGTAATAAAGATACCTATTGCTCATGGCGATGGTAATTACTTTAACGATAATGATGCCTTGGTTGATCTGGAAAAGAATAATCAGATCGTTTTTAAATATTCATCACCAGAAGGAATAATCTCTGAAAAGTTTAATGCAAATGGATCTCAAATGAATATTGCTGGTATAATTAATAAAAAAGGTAATGTTCTTGGAATGATGCCTCATCCAGAAAGAGCTTGCGATCCAATCCTTGGAAAAACTGATGGAGCAATGATTTTTAATTCAATAGCAAAAAATATATTTGCGGAAGTATAAATAATTTAAAAAGAGGAAAATAAAATGTTTGGAAACTTAGGAACAGGCGAAATAATACTTATAATTATTGCCATCCTTATTTTATTTGGAGCTAAGAAAATTCCAGAATTAGCACAAGGTATTGGGAAAGGCATGAAAGAATTTAAGAAAGCATTGAAAGATGTTGAAGAAGATGTAAAGGATCCAGATAAACCAACAAAAAAAGAGTAATTTCGTTTCACATTCTCTTTGTCCCTTTTTATGAATGGGACAAAGGGAATATACAAATCTCAACTTTCAAATCAGATCGAGGCTAATCTGTTGCACAACTATAAAAACTATTCTGAAAAAATTGAAAAAATAAAATCAGGTGAAATTTCTCTCGTTGAGAATGTTCAATCATTTATTAATCGCATAGATAAGGATAAGCATTTAAATGCATTCAACTTTATTTTTGCAGAAGATGCTTTGAACAATGCTGAAAGAATAAACTTAAAAATACAAAATGGAACTTATGGTAAGCTTGCTGGGATGGTTGTGGCTGTTAAAGATGTACTCGCAATAAAAGATAAACCTCTTACTTGCTCATCAAATATTTTAAAAGAATTTATTTCTCTTTATAGTGCAACCGCAATTAAAAAATTATTAGATGAAGATGCAATTATTATTGGAAAAACTAACTGCGATGAATTTGCAATGGGTTCTTCAAATGAAAATTCTGCATTTGGGAATGTACTCAATCCTATTGATAATTCAAGAGTTCCCGGCGGCTCAAGCGGAGGTTCTGCGGTTGCTGTTGCAGCAGATCTATGCGATGCTTCACTTGGAACTGATACAGGCGGATCAATAAGGCAGCCAGCATCTTTTTGCGGAATTTATGGTTTGAAACCAACTTATGGTAGAGTTTCCCGCTACGGATTAACGGCGTTTGCTTCATCATTCGATTCCATTGGTCCATTTGCAAAAAACGTTGAAGATATTGCTCTGTTGCTTCAGGTTATTTCCGGCAAAGATGAAAAAGATTCAACTTCAATTGAAAAAGAAATTCCACATTATTTTAACATTCTTTCCAATAAAAATTTGATTGAAGAATTTAAAAAGAAAAAGCCACGCATAGGAATTCCCAAGGAATATTTTGCTGCAGGATTGAATTCGGAAGTTAGAATTGCTATCGAAGAAAAGATAAAGCAACTGAAGGATGATGGTTTTGAAATTATAGAAATCAGTTTACCAAATACTGAATATTCCATTGCTACTTATTACATTCTAACAACAGCAGAAGCATCTTCTAACTTAGCACGGTACGATGGAGCAAGGTATGGTTATCGTCATCCGGAAAGTGGAAATCTTAAAGAGATGTATACAAATTCCCGCACAGAAGGATTTGGGGTTGAAGTTAAGAGAAGAATTATGCTTGGCACTTACGTTCTTTCTGCCGGTTATTATGATGCTTATTACCGTAAAGCACAAAAAGTTCGCCGTCTTTTAAAAAATGATTTTGATGAAGCATTTAAAAAAGTTGATTTAATCTTAACACCCACCTCCCCCTTCCCTGCTTTTAAGATTGGAGAAAAATCCAACGATCCACTGGAAATGTATTTGAGTGATATTTACACTACGTCTGCAAACTTAGCTGGTATACCCGGGATCAATCTTCCAATTGCAAAAAATTCCGAAGGATTGCCGATTGGAATGCAATTGATGGCAAACCAATTTGATGAGCTGACATTGTTGAAAATGAGTTACTATTTACACCATAGCATGATTTAAATAATACCTGATCAGAACCATTTTATATTTTATTTGAAATGTAATCCTTCCTAAAAAAGAATTTTTGTTATATATTAAAGCATAAAAAGAAATTCTTTTATGCTTGATGTTATTAAACAAATCGACTACTGGAAAGCGGGTGCAATAAACGACATTGAATCTGCCGAGATCCTACTTGAAAAGAAAAAATACCTTCACGGTTTATTTTTCTGTCATTTAACTATTGAAAAAGCATTAAAGGCTAATTACGTTAAAGCAAATAATAAATTGGCACCTAAAACACACCAATTAAGATATCTTCATAATAACTCTAATATCAAATTAAACATAGAACAAGAAGAACTTCTTGGCATTTTAATGAACTACCAAATTGAAGGCAGATATCCCGAATATAAAATACAACTACCTAATTCTGAATTAGTAAAAGAATATCTTAAAAGAACAAAAGAATTATTGAAATGGTTAGTAGAGAAATTATAAAAACAATTAAACTATACCTTAATGAAGTTGCTAAAAAAGGTATTAGTATAAAAAAAGCATATTTGTATGGGAGTCATGCAAGAGGTGAGGCTACGTCTGATAGTGACATAGATTTATTATTAGTCTCACCATTATTTGAAGAAAGAAATGACAAATTAAAAGCTCAGCTTTGGCTGATTGCTGGTGATATAAATTATAAAATTGAGCCTTATGCAGTAGGCGAAAAAAAATTTTTGGAAGATGATCATTCTCCATTGTTAGAAACTGTAAGACAAGAAGGAATTGAAATAAGTTTTTAATTCAATGTTTATTTTTTCAAATTGCTTAAAAAAATCAATCCAAAGATTAAACTCATTACTCCAAGCAAATATTTTTTTATTTAAATAGTCAACAATTTTTCCAGCTTTAGTTATAAGAAAATTCTATTTGATATTATTTTAAATGTAGAGGAACAACAAATAGGGCTATTCCACAAATTTATTTTTCTTAATAAACTATTATTTTATTTCCTTATTTTTGAACAAGAAAAAATATACCAAAGAAATCATAGGAATTAATATGAGCATTCTTGTAGATAAAAAAATCCGACTTGTGGTTCAAGGAATAACCGGCGGCGAAGGTTCATTTCATACAAAACAAATGATTGAATATGGAACAAATGTAGTTGCAGGTGTTACTCCTGGCAAAGGTGGACAAATATTAGAAGGAGTTCCAATTTTTAATTCAATTGAAGAAGCTGTTAAAGAAAAGAAAGCTAATGCTTCTGTGATTTTTGTACCGCCTCCATTTGCTGCAGATGCTATTTTGGAATCAGCCAACTCAGGAATAAAATTAATCATTTGCATTACTGAGGGTATTCCAGCAAAAGATATGGTAAATGTTTTCAATTCACTAAAATCTAAAAACGTAAGATTGATCGGTCCAAATTGTCCTGGAGTTATTTCACCCGGTAAAGCAAAAATAGGAATAATGCCCGGCTTTATACACAAAGCTGGTAATGTTGGTGTTGTTTCGCGCAGCGGCACTTTAACTTATGAAGCAGTAAAACAATTATCAGATTTGAACATTGGACAATCCACATGCGTAGGAATTGGTGGTGATCCGGTAGTCGGTTCTCAGTTTATTGATATTATTAAACTCTTCAATGATGATCCAGGCACTGATGGAATTATAATGATTGGTGAGATTGGTGGAACCGCTGAAGAAGAAGCGGCATCATTTATTAAAAAGAATGTTAAGAAACCAGTTGTTGGTTTTATTGCTGGAAGAACTGCTCCTCCAGGAAGAAGAATGGGACATGCCGGAGCAATTATTTCTGGTGGAAAAGGAACAGCAACTGAAAAGATGGCAGCTTTGAAAAAAGCAGGAATTAAAGTAGTGGAAAGTCCTGCGGAGATTGGTGTAACAATGCAAAAGGCTTTGAATGCATTTAAACCAAAATTAGAGAAAAAGAAAAATGTTCTAAAATTAAAATCAATTATAAAATCCGTTAAGAAAATTAAATCCACAACCAGGAAGAAAAAATAATAAACGGATAAATTTTTATCATCATATTTTGTAATAATTTTTTGAAATAGCATTACCGTTTAGAACAATGCGGTTTAACAACATTAAATGGAGAATCATTTGAGCAACAGAACACTTGCAATATTAAAACCTGATTGTGTTAGAAAAAATTTGGTTGGACAGGTAGTTACAATGATTAACAATGCTGGCTTTAAAATTAAAGCGATGAAAATGGTTCGGTTAACAAAAGATTCCGCTGCCGGATTTTATGAAGTACACAAACAGCAGCCCTGGTTTGATAACTTACTTGATTATATGACTTCCGGTCCGTGCATCCCAATTGCTTTAGAAAAGGAAAATGCAGTTGCCGATTTCCGTAAACTTATTGGTGCAACAGATCCAATCAAAGCGGATGAAGGTACCATCAGAAAACTTTATGCTAAAGATAAAACTGAAAATATAGTTCATGGTTCAGATTCGGATGAAAATGCCAGAAATGAAATAGCACATTTTTTCCCCAGGAAAGAACTTCTTGAAAATTATTTTGATTAATCAGAACTATTAATAAAATTCTCAAATTTAATTTTGCTGGTAAAATGAAAAGAAAAATTTTTCTATCAATCGTATTGTTATTATCAATTAACTGCTTTGCGCAAGTGCAAATTCCTAAAGCCAGAAAAGTAATTGTTGGAGCAGATTTACTTCTTTCCGAAAACTTCGACTTGATTAAGGGAAAGAGACTTGGAATTGTAACCAACCACACTGCCCTGCTTGACTCTAAGGTTCATTTGGTTGATACACTTTTCCACCGAAATGATGTAAAGATTTCTGTTTTGTTTGGACCTGAACATGGTATAAGGGGTGATAATGCTGACGGAGCTAAGATTGAAGATGGCAAAGATTCCAAAACTGGAATTCCTGTGTACTCTCTTTATGGCAAAATAAATAAACCAACAAAAGAAATGCTTAAGGATGTTGATGTACTTATTTATGATATCCAGGATGTTGGTGCAAGATTCTATACTTTCATTTCTACTTTATTTTATACTATCCAGGCTGCTGCAGAAAATAATATTCCAGTCATCGTTCTGGATAGACCAAATCCAATTGGGGGGCTTAATGTTGATGGACCAATATTAAAACAAGAACTAACTTCCTTTGTAGGAATTGCTCCAATACCAATTATGCATGGTATGACGGTTGGTGAGCTTGCAACTATGTTTAACGAAAGTGGGATGATTGGCAAAGACTTAAAAGCAAATCTTACAGTAATAAAAATGAAAAGCTGGGAGCGCGGACTTTACTTTGATAAATGCAATATTCACTGGCTTAGACCATCGCCCAATATTTATTATATTGTAACAGCTATTATTTATCCCGGTACTTGTTTGATAGAAGGAACTAATGCTTCTGAAGGAAGAGGAACAGAAGCACCATTCCAGATTATTGGTGCACCATATATAAATTCGGATACTCTTTATAAAGCAATAAATAATTTGAAATTGAAAGGAGTTAAATTTGTTGCAACTGATTTCACTCCGGTTGAAATAGCAAACGTTGCTTCCAGTCCAAAGTATAAAGGACAATTATGCCACGGAATTAAAATAAATGTAACGAATAGATATAATTTTAATCCAGTCGAATTTGGAATTTCATTGATATCAACTTTGTATAATTTATATCCAAAAGATTTTAAGTTTACAGCTTCACGTTTTGATAAATTAAGTGGAGATAAATCGATCCGCGAACAAATAATTGCGGGTAAAACTCCAGAAGAAATTATTTCTAGCTGGCAAAAGGAATTAAATAAATTTAAAGATCTTAGAAAAAAATATTTACTTTATTAGAAGAGAACTGAAATGAAAAAAATTTTAATTGTTATAATCGCTTCATTATTATTAATTAGCTGCGGAAAAAAAGATAAACCCGAAGAAAATAAGACAACCGCAACACCTGATACTACCGGCGTTCTTAATACGGTTAAGGATGATGCACCGCCCAAAGATGTAGCAATCTCCTACCAACTGCTTAAAGATAAGAAGTATACTTACAGGTTAACTTCAATCTCAAATACTACTCAATCAGTAATTTCAGATTCAACAATGAAGCAGAATTTGAAACAAACAATTTCTTACATTTTTGAATTGAATGTAACAGATGTTGATGCTGACAAAGTTATGGACATCAAAATTAATTTGTCATCTGTTAATCTTACTGCGGATGCAAACGGACAAAAGATTACCTACCAATCCGGAACAAAAATGGATTCTTTGCAGAGATTGAAATTTTTAGAATATGAAGCTGTAGTAAATAATCCCTTTGCAATTAGATTAGATCAAAAAGGAGAAATATTGGAAATTTACCGTGTTGATAAAATCGTAAATAAATTTCTTACACTTCAGGGATTAAAAGATTCAGTTACAATCGAACAGAAGAAACAATTCCAAACAAATATTTCTGAAACCGCGCTTAAGCCTTTAATCCAGCAGATATTTAGAACTCTCCCAAAAAATAAGGTAGGGAAAGACTCTACCTGGACAAATCAATATACAACCCGGCTTGGAGTTTTTGAAATTGATAATATCGCCAAATACAAACTAACAGATTTTGCAAAATTAAATGATGAAAGGTTAGCAGTGGTTGATGCTGGATTAGATATTGTTGCAAGAGGAAAAAACAAAGTTTCTGAAAATGGTGTTAACTACGACTTTAAGAAACCGGAAGCAACTGGTTCTGGTACAATTTATTTTAATCTTAATAAAGGCTGTATTGAAAAATCAAAGACAAGCACCACATTAAAAATGTCTTTAACAATGAACATGCCTAAAACTCCACGTGGACCGATGAAAGCTACCCGTAACGATTTTATGCTTAACACAAACGTGTTGGAATTATTATAAACTTTGTGTCTGTGCTTTATCGTGTCTGTTGCAGAACTTGTCATTCTGAATGAAGCAAAGCGAGATGAATAATCTCTATACAAATAATTGCACTTACCGTTATCCGAGTGTGAACTTCTTCGCTCATAACATCGCTCAGAATGACATATCCGAGTTGTATAACCGACACTATCGATGTTATACACACAACGGATTAAAGTTCAGTTTTTTCAAGCACTCTCATTACCGGGTAAACATTCATTTCTTTATCAAAATATTTAGAATGCTGATAAAAGAAGTCTAATCGCTTGTTGGGATCTTTTCTGAATGATTCATCCTCATTTAATTTTTTCAAGAATTCTTTTTTAAGATCAGGATCATCCTCTGCCATCTTTCTCGCAATTGGTTCCATTGAGTAATCTTCAAAATATTCTTTTTGTTCAAAGATGGCATTAAAAAATCCCCAGTTTACAAACGAATCAGGAGCTTTAGGTTCAAGCAGATTCAATATTACTCTAATTGTTCTCTGATTTGTATAAACAATATAAGTTCCTTCGGGAATTTGAACTTCCTCATTGTAACTTACCATTTCAAAACCTGGCTGATGTCTTCCTTCATATGGATTCTCTGCAAATTTAACATTGCGGAATTTATATCTTTCAACATTTACTAATTTATTTTCTTTAACCTCTCCTATCTTTACACCGTGTAGCTTTAACCTTTCTGCAATTAAGCTCCATTGATGTGGAATCAAATATGCGGCGGGAGCTTTTACAGTTACTGCTGGCAGCATTTTATTGTAATATGGAATTTCCTGTGCAAATTTTTCTCCAGTATATCTTTTAATTTTTGTTCCGGTAATCCAGCTCGAATCTTCTGAATACTTGATTCCTTTAAATGAAAATGAAGTTTTATCTTCAGTTCGTTTATAAGTAACCGGTAGTGGTTGTTTATCAATAACAAATTCATTTATAGAGTTCTGATCTGCTTCCCTGTTCATCGATTTAAGCTCTGCTGAATTTTTGTTAATAAATTCCAATGTTGAAAGCAAAGCTGATTTAGTTGCAAGCACTCTATCCTTATACGGTTTTAACATATGTGTTTCTGTTAAAAGTGATGGTCTGTTTTGAACAGCAAAATACCCGGTGGAAAGACGAGGTAAAGAAACCCATTCAGTAACTCCATCAGAAACATTATCGCTTTTAAAACCAACATATGGAGAAACCATATATCCCTGCTTCTCTACCGATTTGGTAAAATAAGGAACAAATTTATCCATCAACCAGGCTGATGTTTTTCTATAAATATTTTGATGCTTCTCAACTTCATAATTGAGTGTATATTGAAAATCTAATCCATCGGTTGTGTGTGTATCGATTACAAAATCCGGGAGCCAGGAAGTAAACAATTTTAATAATGCCTGCATTTCCGGAGAATCTGCTTTCATATAATCTCTGTTTAGATTTAAGTTCTGTGCAGTTGTTCGCCATCCCATTTCTTCCGGACCATTCTGATTTATCCTGTTGAACGCACCTATCCGCTCATGACCATCAACATTAAATACTGGAATGACAAGAAGGATTATATTATCCAGTAAATATTCTTTTTCCTTACTAACCAAAATATCGCGTAGCAATAACATAGACGCATCTTTGCCTTCAATTTCACCAGCATGTATTCCATTTTGAATTAATACAACTGCCTTTTTGCTGTTTGCAGCTTTTTCTTGAGTGAATGCCTTTTCTTTAGAGACAATTAGACATTGCAATTCCCTGCCCTGCGGGGTTTGCCCAAAGTTAATTAGCTTAGCTGATGGGAATTTTTCGAATTTTTTAAAATAAATTATCGACTCATCATAATTTGGTGTTTTTAAAAAATTAGATTTTTCAAAAAAAGTTTGCCACTCTTTATTTGGAATTTCTTGTGCAATAGAAAATGAGGATGAAATAATGATCACTATTAAAAAGTAAAAACAGAGATTTAGAAACTTCTTCATAAAAATCCTTTGGGCTGAATTGTTAATTTTTATGAAACGAAAATAAATTGGTTGGAAGTAATATCCAAATTTTGTTTTATTTATTTCCATTTAGATTCTAACAATGAATCCCATTTTATTTATATCTTCAATGAACTAGTATAACGTTTCACAAATAGCTTTACAAATAGAAATAAAAGAGTTATATTTACTTCTGAAAAGAAAAGGAGTAAATATGTCCAGAAAAAGTAGTCGTCCACGATTAAAATTGGATGAAAAAGAATTAAATAAGTT